>CAVURW010000258.1:0-7036 GCA_963743595.1 uncultured Verrucomicrobiae bacterium | reverse complement strand
AAACTTCTGCCCGTATTCAATGAAATATCTGGAGCGGGAAACGGGATTCGAACCCGCGACCCTCAGCTTGGAAGGCTGATGCTCTAGCCAACTGAGCTACTCCCGCTCATCTTACATTCTTCTAAATCACATTCTGTAGAATCATGGTGGAGAGAGGAGGATTCGAACCTCCGTAGGCGTAAGCCAACAGATTTACAGTCCGTTCCCTTTGGCCGCTCGGGCACCCCTCCAGCATTAATCATCAATCTGGAGCTGGCTATGGGACTCGAACCCGCAACCTGCTGATTACAAATCAGCTGCTCTACCAATTGAGCTAAGCCAGCAAATCCCGCCTAAATAACTTTATAATATCAACAATTACGCTTTAAAATGCAAAAAAGCACACAACTACACCCTTAAGCGAATTGTGGAATCTAATTTTTATAGATGTTTTTGTCAAGTAAATTTTTTAAAAATATTATAGATAAGCTTTAAATGCTGATAGTAAGATTGGATAGACAAAAACTTTCTTTACTTTTCAAATGTAGTTTTCGGACAAGATTACGCCAACATAAAAATAAATACTGCAAGGTTTCCTCAGAACTTACTTAGTATGCGATATTCTTTGAATTGTTCAGCTATCTTGTATCAATTATTGCGTCCTCAATACAATCTCTTCTCCGCATTCTATTTAATTATCCTTTATTTTAACTTCAATCAAAAAGATATTTTTATCTCTAACAGCAAGGTAATGGAGGCTATCAGATGAGTCAAAAATGACACTTCCTTTTCCAAAATTAGTAACGCTGTCATACTGCGTTTTCTTCTTTATTATCAACAACTACAAACTGTTTTTTGCCTGATTGAACCACATACGCCAAATGCTTGCTGTCAGGACTGAAAGCGAGAGAACCATTCCCAATATAATCATATTGCTTTTCTTCTTTTCCCATCAAAGACTATAAATCGCTAATAATTATCCGAGTAATAAACCGGCAGAACGCGCTCGCCGGTCGTCTTGCGCCGCAATTGTACGTGGGCCATCAAGGCGATTTGGTCTGACGGATTCTCGACCGTCACATCGAGCAGGCACTTGCCGTCGCTGTCGTGCCGCACAACATTCGATTTTAATTGAACCGAAGGAAGTTTCTCGAGGTCTTTCAGGTTGCCTTCGCCCAATGACGGGTCACGCCAATAAAAATTGTCCGAGAGCAGTTTCCCACCCGCGTCCTTCAATTGCATCTTGACGAAATGCACCGGCGAGAGCGTGGCGGGCCAGTCTACGGTGCCGAGATCGGTCGCCTGGCTTGTAGGGGCCTCGACCTTCCATTGGTTTTGATAAACGGGTTTGCCGTCCATATTGAAGACTTGAAGAAAAGCCGTCGCGCTTGATACCGGGGTGCTCAGGTTATTGATCACCTCCACGTGGTCATTATCCTGGTTGAGCATGATATGCACCGGTTCGCAAGCTTTGCGCGTGCCGAAAAAAGAGGCGTTCGGCTCCAGGTCATGGCTGTAGATTTGCCACACAAAACTGGGCTGGGCGGGATTACTCATCCAGGTGATCACGCCCGTTACAGGATTGAACATCTGGACAAAACGGCCTTCATACATCGCCCGAAATCGCCTCATAATTCATGAGCTGCGCTTTCCGTACGAAATCGGCCAAATTAATCGCCGGGCCGTATCGAACGTTGAGCTGCGTCGGGATAGCGATCTCCTCCCGAAGCCCCTCGGGCAAGGTCATGCTCTGCCCAATCATCATTGATCGATTCCCAATCGGTCTTGGGCATCATCGCATGAACCGCTTCCAGAGTGGGAACGGATACGCTGCCAATCTCGGTTTTAAAAACCTCGCCTGGGTACTTGAAATGGTAAAACTGCTTGGGAGTTTCCCAGTTGTAGCCGCCTCCCGAGTGGGCCCCGTGCCCTGAAGAGGAGTTGGGCTGATAAAGCCGGGTCGGTTCCAGTTCGGTCATGAGTTTCATCAAGCCGTCATTGATTTCTTTAGTGGGGGTGCCCTCATTGCGCCCGCACCAGATGGCAATCGAAGGATGGTTCCGAAATCGCACGATTTTGTCCCGCGCATTGGCCAAATAGGTGTCCAAGTCGGTGGGATTCGGGCCGTCGCCCGGGTTGGCTTCAAAAAACTCATCCCAGAGCATGATGCCGTATTTGTCGCACAACTCGTACAAATCCTCGCTCGTACTTTGCCCCACCCAGTTGCGAATGATCGTATAGTTGGCGAGCTGATGCATGCGGACCTGAGCCTCGAGGCGCTCGCGCGGAATTCGCTTTAAGGCTTCATCCATGCCCCAGTCACCGCCCTTGCACATGACCCGTACTCCGTTCACCGAAACGGTCAGATTGTCCGTGCCCGGCACGGTGTAGGTAATCTTGCGGACGCCGACCGAAAAGTCCGTCGCGTCCGACTCCCTACCATCCGCCTCAAAGGCCAGATGCACCGGATAAAGGTTTTGCGGACCATAGCCATTGGGCCACCAGAGCTTCGGATTACTGAGATGGAGTTGCGGCGTTGTACTCGGATCCAGCGTAAACTAACTTGGTCGATTTCGGGTCAATGTCCGCGGGTTGCTGGAAAGCCACATCACCGAATGTGCCCTTGAAAATGCCCTTCTCCGGCGTATCGGTTAGATTTTGAAGTTTGACCTGAATCTTCAAATCCGAGGAATCGAGCCTGGGCAGCGGCAGGTCGGTGGTAACGAGAGGTTCCTTGATCAACACTGGACCCGATGCGGATAGAAAGACCTTTTGCCAGATACCGGTATCCCGATCGCGAATGGCAGGCATCCAGTCCCATCCGATGGTGCAGAAAAAAGTCGGGCCATCCATAGACGTTATGCCGCCATTTCCTGACACGCCCCTGGCGATAGTGTGCTCGTGGGGATCGCCTGGATGCGGCTGCGGTGCCACGAGTACGGCCAGTGTCGCGGTCTGACCCGGCTTTACCAGGGTTGAGATGTCAAAATTTCCGCGGATAAACGCTCCGGTCATCGCCCCGACTTTCGTGCCGTTGATCCAGACGTCCGCGTGATAGTTGATGCCTTCGAGATTCAACCATACGCGATGGCCCGAATAGGACCCAGGTACCGTAAAACTTGTTCTATACCAATAGGAGATCCGGCATAGACTCTCCGGAATCTTGTTCGGTCGATCGTTTTCCCCGTAGAGGGGCTCGGGATACACTCTGTCGTTAACCAGGCTGGTCAACACCGTTCCCGGAACGGTCGCCTTGTACCAATCGGCTGGCTGGAAACTCGCCGAGGAGACTTCCTCCCCGGTCTTGGCGACCTTGGAAATGTCCTGGAGTTGCCAATCGAACGAAAGAACCACCGGATCAGGAAGAGAGTCGGCAAACAGGGACGTGACACTGGCGAGTAAGGCAGGGAGAACGATAAGTAAGCTTGAGCGATTTCGGACTGATTTATGCATTAGGTGGATGGAATTTTGAAGTGGGTATCGTAGCTCCGGCAACTATTTTACTGGCACGATCGTACCCTTGAGCAAGGTCTCGATGTCATCGATTTCCGCGGTTCCGCCGAACTGGACCACGCGTGGGTCTTCACATCCTTTCTGATCAAAAGGGCTGTCGCTCACCATCACGGGGTTGGAAGCGTGTGGAATGAAGGTCCGTCCGTCATCGCTGAAGGCCAGTTGAATGCGAGATCCCTTGTTTCCCCTGGCATACACCCGGGAAAGCATCGCCAGGCGGTTTCCCACTTGGATGACCGATGGATTGAAAATATTCCTTTCCCCGAGATCTTTGTTGGAGGAGATCAAGGGTTGAGAATACCGGACAACTCCATTCGGCTCCTTCACCTGGAACTTGGTTATATCCTGAGCGTTTGTGATCGAGCAAAGGACCAAGAGACAAAGGACCAAAAAAAATGTTGTTTTGATTCCCATGTTAATTTCCAAAAAACTTTAAAAGTTAAAAGTTGTAATTGGGAGACCTTACGAAAAAGGGCCGACTGGAAAAGGGGATTATGCAGCCAAATTGCGACAAGCTTTCCGAGCATTGTACGAGTTAGAAACTGAACCTGGTGTACGTAGCCGCCAAGGGCGGCGGATTAATGATTGGGTGGGCCCCGGCGCAAACGGGGAGTTTCACCCGGAGGCTATTCGGCAGATGAGGGACACGGGCGCTTGGCTGAAGGTGAACGGAGAAGCGATCTATACTTGTCCCCCGGAGGTAGATATTGGCTGAGGTGCGTTTCACTCCTTCGAAAGCCCCACGACAGTAAATTGATACTGGCCCGGATCGCATTGGAAGCTAATCGAGCCCGACTGGACATGGACCGTATGGACGCCGGATGGGGTTCCGGTACTCGTCGCCAGCGGCTTGCCTTCCAAAAGCAACTGCGGGTTAGGCTCGGGGCCTGTTTGCAGACACACGTTCGCGTGTGTTCCGGGCGGAATATCGAGCTTGATGGCTAATTGATCTGCCTTCCTCGTCCAGTCGACGCCTATGAGGCCATGTCGGCTGGGAACGGACCCGCGGGCGTAGGCTAGCCCGCAAAGCGTCGGATGAATGTTGATGCTGTCGAAGCCAGGCGATGCGGGTGTTATGCCGAGGATCTTGCTCGACATCTGGTAGGTCGGCGAGGCGATCCAGCCGTGGCTGTAGTCGCCTTTGGCCGGGCCCGCCTCCCGCACGGTCTGCGTCCCTGGGACGACCACGTATTCGTGCATCTTCGCCACCGCTGCGAAATCGAACAGGCCGCCTTGGGCCAACGCGTCGAAGACGAAATGCATGAAGAAGGGAGTCACGTCCCAGTTTGGATTCTTCAGCATGCCCCGCACGACGGCTTCCCGCTGTGCCGGGGGCGCTAGGCCGTAAAGCACCGCGAAGGCGTTGTTCTGCACGCTAAAACTCTCCATCTGCACATCGGCCGGCAGCCACTTGCCCGGCGGCACGGAGGTGACGAAGGGCTTGCCGTCCCGATATTGCCCGCGCGCTTGGTTCCAAAGCTCCGCCTGATAGGCTGAGGCGACCTGCTGGCGGAGTTGGGAATACTTCGCGACCCGCCCTTGGTCGCCGGTCAGTTGCGCGACCCGGATGCCATCGACCAGCCCCCGGTAGAAAAGAGCCGTCAGGTAGCCCTGGCCGATGACGGCAGGCGGATGATGGCAGGCGAAGGCAATCGTCGGGTTCTTGTCGTCGTGGACGGTAACCCAATCCATGAACATGTAGTTGGGCGCCTCGGCGATGATCCCGTTCTTGCCGAGATAAGTCGTGTATCGATCAAGCACTCCGTAGACCTGCGGAGCCACTTCATCGATCACGGTGCGGTCCCCGGTGTAGTCGTAGTAATTAAGCAGCGCCTGGAGCCAATAGAGCCTGTAGCTTGTATGAAACGTTTGGTAATCCTCGCTGACCATTACCCAGGCAAACTTGCGCAGGTCCTGCTTGGCCACCCACGGATTGGTGCCCAGGGCGTTGTAATTGACCAGGTCCTCGACGACGTAGTCGCCGTAGTCGCCGATGGGCTCCTGGTGTTCGGGCGAGTCGAGATGTTGGGTGTTCATGCAGATTTGCGTGGACCAGCGACCACTTTTCCACAGCGTATTGAGCGCATCGTCGCTGCACGTAAACGCACCAAGGTACTCGACTGGTTGGGACAAATAATCGGCGGTGACTTCACGGATTTCTACCGGCTTGTCGACATGACGCACGACGACGCGCACCGTCCCAAGCGAGAAGTAATCGCGGCTTTCAAAATACTGCAACCCGTCGCGCAACTTCACCTCGTAACTGCGCCCGCCGCTGTCCGGCGTCTCGTTGGAGATCAAATAGATCTCCGCGCCGGCGCTACCATTCACAGCCAGCCCGCATCGTCCCGACATCACGCGGCTGAAATGGACAAGGAAATCTCCGTCGCCATTCACCACAATGGGGTGCCCCGCCGTCAGTGGCTCGCTTGGAATCGTGACATTTCCCGACACCGGCTTGACGTCGAAGTCCGGATAAAAGACCTCCATCAGCGGCGGAAGTTCACTCATTACAAGCGTGTCGTCGGGTGGAGTGCCGAGTTTGCAGGCTGGCCACTCACGATCATCAAAACTCGGCAACTGCCAGCCAACTGGTTCCGCTTTGGCATCGAAGACAACGATATGCATGGGCTTGCTCTTCACGTCGTCGGGCGGCAGCCACGCGGCGGCCTTGAGATAAGGGCACGGGATCCCGCGCCACGTTTCGTCCGTTCCGATTACCTCTGAGGAGCCGTCCGGGTATTCGACCCGGGCCTGAAGCTGAAAGCCGCCACTGGCGGCTACCTCCACTGCCAACGCATTGGCTCCCGCCTGGAAAAGCGGCGTGAGATCCCGCACATCGTAAAACCGATGCTTGCTGGTTAGGCCGTGGAAAGCCTTTCCGTGAAAATCGCGTCCTGGATCTGCGGGGCCGCGGGATGCTGCGTGGCCGTTGACCCAGAGAAGATAATCGTCCCCGGTTATCCATGCAGTCACCTTCCTCGGAGCAGCCTTCAGCTTGAAAACATGGCGCAGACAACTGGCTGCGGGATTGGCCGCTGCGGCTGGGGCTATATTAATCCATTTTGCCGTCCAAGCCGACAAAGCCTCGGGTTCCGTCCAGACGTATCCGGGAGCCTGCACGCCCTCCGCGTTTGCCATGACGCGCATGCCGGTATTCTGTACGGGTCCCCGCGTGTCCAGGATGTCGGCATGAACGATGTCGACGCACAGAACGAAAAGAATAAAAGATCTGATGTGCGAAGATTTCATTTCATTGGGCGGGCAGGAAGCCGTGGCAACCATCAGCCTGGGTAGTCAAGTAATCACAGTTTGCTAGAAAAAACTTAGGTGTCATCGCCTAAACGTATCTCATTGCCACGAAGTGTATATTTAGTACATCGGCTTATTTGCGACATGCTGGACGAAATCGTATCAGCATTAACCTCTTCACAATGGGTGGGCCAGTCACCTCATCGCCAACGCTGCTTTACCGGAGGCGAAACGCAGTGGTTTCCGGTTCTTCGCTGGCGCTATTGGAACACCAGGCGACCAGATCGAGCGA
>CAVURW010000257.1:0-30531 GCA_963743595.1 uncultured Verrucomicrobiae bacterium | reverse complement strand
AGAAGCACGCGATCCAGCTCTGCCAGAATTCCCGCGAGGTCGACGTTCATTTTTTGCAGGGCCAGACTCGCCGAGGTGCCGGGATAGGAGAGCAGCCCGAGCAAAAGATGTTGCACGCCGAAATGTTCGTGGGAATAGCGCTCGGCCTGGTTATGAGCCAAAATGAGCGCAAGCGCCGCGTGGGCTGAGTAGGGCGACACGCGATCGGTCTCTGTGAATCCGGCCTTAATCTCTAAATCCAGCCAGTCTTGCATCCAGGCATCTGTCGCCTGGTTCACTTCGGCATGTCGCGTTCTTGAAATTTCCCGCCGAATCGCCTCCGGCGTGACCCTGAATTGAGTGCTAAGGATATGCTCAGAAGCGGTGCCGATGTGCATCATCAGACCCAGGAGCAGGTGATCCGTACCGATAAAGCTTTGCCGCATCAAATGCGCCTCATGCATCGCGAGCATGAACACCCGCTTCACACGAGGGGTGTAGAACGAATCGACCGTCGCAAGGCCCGTATCTTTAACCGCTTCGCACCGCTCCACCAACTGCGAGCGGAGTGCTTCCAGGTCAACATTGCATCGCTGGAGGATCTTGGTTCCCGTCGCAAACGGCAGCTCCAAAAGAGCCAGCAAGAGATGCTCCGTATTGATCAGGTTATGGCTGAAAAACTCGGATTGCCGACGCGCAAGCGCCATCACCATATTAACGTGAGAGCTTAATTTGTTCATGGACAACCGAGGCCACTGCGGCCTCAAGGACACGACTACTTCCAAAAGCTACATGAGCCATTAGGCTTCGGTAAAGTTCTATCGGTGAAGAGCATGGGCCTTGAAAACGTTTTCGTAGAATGTAAAAATTGCAACAGCTCATTGTTCGCTCTCAACATGTTTCCATGTCGACCTTGTGGAGACATCAGTAAGAATCAGAACGGGAGGCCGCGGACGATCTAATCGTAAATATAATTATCCCGGCGCAGTTTGTTTACCAAATCATGAAAAGACTGCGCGTCACTGCCGCCAATCTTCTCCAAGCGCTCGTAAATCGAAATTGCTGAGCGCCAATCTTTTTGTGATTCGCGAATGCGGGCAGCTTCCCAACCCCCTAAAATCTGCCACTTCAAATCGGGCGGCTGAGCGTTGACACCGACCTGATCGGTACTGGCGGCGGGACTCGTGGTAGCGGGAGGACTTGACACATTGGCATTGCCTATCCGTCCGTAAAGCACGTCCAGATAAACCGCGAGCGCCTCATCGGTATTGCCCATTTTCTCCAGGCAATTTCCCTTTCGAACGCCCGCTTCATTTCGTTGAGCTGGCGTTCCGTTCGATGAATTTAATACGGCGTCAAACGATGTGATCGCCTTGGCGTAATTGGAGGGATCTTGTTTGGCCAGATCGAAGAGACATTCGCCAGTTCCCAAATTCGCGTCGATCACCAGCGGGCCGCTCTTTTCCCGGGTGAGAACATCCTGATAGGCGGCTAAGGCGGAGGTGAAATTGAGCTGGTCGTGGTAGGAGCGGGCCATCAACAACTTCGCCTGACTCTTAAAGGGTGAGCCCTCTGGAACCTTCGCGAAAAGATCCTGAGCCGAAGCCAAGTCTTGGTGCAAAATCGCGGCTTGACCGGCAAAGAAACAGGCGTCCCCGGCGAACGGGCTTTCTGGGTAGGCCGAGGCGACCTGCTGCAGCGTGGCTTGTGCCTTCACGTAATCTTGCCGATAGAAGTAAAATTCGCCCAGGCGAAACAGCACTTCCGCTGCCGATGCGCTTTGCGCGTATTGCTGCTCCAGTTCCAGCAGCTTTTGCTCATACTGAGCGTCGGACATTTCGTTCTTTTCGTAGAGAGCCTGCAGCGCTCGTTCGGAGGCATCAACCGAGTCAGCCGGAAAGCGCGTTACAATATCTTTCCAGGTTGCAAGAGCCTCGTCCGTTGAGCCCGCTTGATAGAGGAAATCGGCGTAGTGCTTCATCAGAATTCGCTGCCCATCATCGGTCGCGGTCGGCACCAGCCCGCTTTGATACGCCGTTTTTGCTTCATCGTTTCGGCCGAGACTGGCGAAAAGATCGCCGGCAATCGTGGCCGCCTGCGCCGAATAGACGCTCTTCGGGAAGCGCTTCATGAAACTAGTCGCGCTCTGGGAAACGCCTTTCGTGTCCTGTAAATGCGCTTCCGCCAGGATCGAGTTGAACAGGGCCCGCTCGGTCATCGAGTCTTCGGAATCGTTCACCACATTACCGAAATGGTCGAGCGCGCCGCTCCAATCTTGCTTCTTTAAATCGAGCAGACCCAATTGAAAATGAGAGGTCCGTTGAACATCCGGGTCATTGCTGGCGGAGAGACAACTGGTATAGGCGCGTACGGCGTCATCCATTTTTCCCACTTTCAAATAGAGTTGACCCAGGAGTTGATAAGCCGCGCCAGCCCGCTCGTCTTTGTTGTAGGTCACCACCATGGATTCCAGCGTACCGATCGCTTTGCTGTCGTCTGTTCCATCATCCGCAATCGCCGCTGCCGTGGCATATAACGCATCCGGAACCGCCTCCGGTTTGGTCTTCGCGAAATCCTGGAGCTTTTGAATCCCCGTGCTCAGCTCTTTAGCCGCCCGAGCAGCAGAGAGATAGGCCGTAAACGCAGCAAACCGGACCTCACGATTCTCAGTCAATTCATAAACTTTTTCGAAACTATCCAGCGCCACTTCACTATGACCGAGAGCCAACTGTGCCTGACCGAGCGCGATGTTTGCCTCCGCAATGAGCTTTTTCGGGAACGCCTGCGCATCCCCCGTCACGATGTTCAGCGCCTGAATGGCATCGGCATATTGGCCTGCACTATTCTTTACTTTACCTAGCCAAAACGCCGCTTGAAACTTCACCTTTGGCTCGGGCTGATTTTGCAGAATTCCATTCAGAATGGTCGCCGCACCGTCGTAATCTTTCTTGCCCGCCGCAATTTTCGCCTGGATGAGTTGAGCCTCTTGCGCGGCCATTCGATTTTTATCGTTCTTGGCCAATTCAGTCAGAATCTTGCTCGCTTCATCACTCTTTCCCTGCTGGTAAAGACTCCACGCAAGCCCGATCTTGGCCTCGCCACGCCGCACGTCGTTATCAGTCGTGGCGACGACGGTCCGGAAATTTGCCTCTGCTTCCGGCCAACGCATCAGTTCCAGGTAACACTCGGCGTTCCAAAATTGAACCGACGTCACGGAATCGGCTGGCACAGTGCCTGAGAAACCGGAGAGCACGGCCAGTGCGTCTTCGTCGCGGGCGAGTTGATACAAGCCCTGCGCCCAGGCGATGCGCACATGAATTCCGAGACTTGAATTCGGGAATTTCTTTACGAACGCCGCGCTTTTGTCGTTAACGACGTCGTAGGCCCCTTCGCCCAGAAAAGCCTGGATATCTTTCCACTCCTTATTTTCCTCATCGGAAACCGGAACTTCTGTGGGTGTTGCCGCCGGAGTTGGAGTGGGGGAGGTGCTTGCGGTCGTTCCCGCCCCGAAACAGGCGCCCATCGTTACCCATACGGAAACACCCAAGATCAGTACGAGCGCGCGCTGTGCCATCCACATTACTCTACACCGCTCCCGAGGAAGTTAACAAGACTTCGTCATCTAGCGATTGAGCTTTCGTTTCACCAGATTCAGCACCTCGGTGCCTTCCGGGACTTTCATGACCATGGTGAGGACTAGGTAAACGAGGGCAGCAACCGCGATCACCGCTAGCATGACGGTCGCGCGAACCACTACAAATTTTCCGTAGACCGTTTGGTGCAGGGGATCGAAGAGAAACGTCGTTCCGGCAAATGCCACGGCCCCGCACGCAAATCCTGCAAAAGAGACCTTCGTGAAAAAGTCGGTCCAGCGCAGGGGCGATCCAAGATCGACTCGTCCCGACATCGCCCATAAGAGCTGTAAAAAGTTGATAATCGCCACCAGCCCGGTCGTCAGCGCCAAGCCCATGTGCCCGAGCTTAAACCAAAAGAAAAAGAGAGCCGCCAATGCGAGGTTCAGCCCGATTCCGATGAAGCTCACTCGCGGCGGAATTCGCGTCTCGTTTAACGCATAAAAACAGGGCACCAATATCTTGATGCCGGAGTATCCCGCCAAGCCAATTGCGTAGGCCTGAAGCGCCAGAGCGGTCTCTGCAGTCGCATGGGCATCGAACGCGCCGCGCTGGTAAATCACCTCGATTAACGGACGCGCCATCACGGCCAATCCGATCGACGACGGCAGAGTCAGGTAAAAACCAAATCGCAACGCTTCCTCGACTGTTTTACCGAACGCCTTTAGATCCTCCATCGCGTGCAGCCTCGCTACTGCGGGCAGGGTGACCGTTGCGATCGCCACGCCGAACACGCCGATCGGTAACTGCACCAGTCGAAATGCGTAGTAGAGCCATGAAGAGGCTCCGTCGATGTTCGCGGCGAACGCGCCGTTCACCATCACGTTAATCTGAACCGCGCTCCCCGCCAGCGCACTGGGCAACATCAGTACCAAAACGGTTCGTAAACCGGGATCTTTCCAATCCATTCTCCAACCAAATCGAAACCCTAGCTTCCAGAGCGCCGGGATCTGTAAGAAGAGCTGAGCCAAGCCGCCGATGAGCACGCCAAAACACCAGCCATAGATCGAGAGCACGCCAAAGTGCGGATGATGCCAATCCTTTTGCGGCTCCATAACCAGAGCCAGCAACACACCGCTGATCACAGAAATGATATTAAACGCCGTGCTGGCACTGGCCGGAATTCCGAACACGTTTCGCGCGTTCAACATGCCCATGACAACCGCCGCCAACGAAACGAAAATGATGAACGGGAAGAGAATACGGGTTAAGTTCACCGCCAGATCGAATTTCCCCGGCACCTGCTCGAAGCCGTGGCTCGTTACAGTCACTAACCATGGAGCGGTGATAACGCCTAGCATCGAAACGACGCTGATCACGATCATCAATGACGAGATCACCAGCTCGCCCAAGCGCCACGCCGCCGCCGGGCCCTCCTTTTGCCACATCTTAGCGAAGGTCGTCGTAAACGCGGTGGAGAGCGCTCCTTCAGCGAATAAGTCCCGCAGTAAATTGGGAATTCGAAACGCTGCCGTGTACGCGTCGCTGATCGCCCCGGCACCGAACATGTGCGCAAAAATCACTTCCCGCACGAGCCCCATCATTCTCGACCCGACGACAGCAATCCCCACGACCACTGCAGATCGCTTCTGACTCGCCGGTTTATTTCTAGTCATGAGCCCCATTGATCATCGCTGATCGCGCATTTTACGCAAGAGCGCATATTTCAGCCACACCTCGCGCGCGTTCCCCCAGGCAATCTCCACGCCCACCGTGCCGTCCAGAATTCCGCGCTTGATCACCAGTCCCTTAAACAGCCGCACCGCCGCATGGACCGGCCCACTCCAGGGAGCCGCCGTTTTCCCGCGTTCCGCTGCCGTCTCCGCCCAAAGCTCGGCGTAGCGCTCGATTCGGCGGGCGCGATCGTCGCGGTCCTTGTAGGTGTAGTGGAACAGATGGCCGTCAAGCCGAGCGACCTCGCCTTTCACCATCAGCCGCTCGTGCACGCGACCGCCCTCAAATTGCGCGGCGTCCTTACGAAACAGCCGGACCAATCGATCCGGGTACCAATCACCGTAGTAGATCCATTTTCCACGATAAAACACCAATCGATTGACCTCGTAACCGGCGAAGTGGCCTGCACCCTGTTCTCGCACGGCACGAATTGAATTGGATAAATCGCGGGAAATCTCTTCGTCAGCATCGATACTGAGCACCCAATCGTGGGTCGCTTGTTGAATGGCAAAATTCTTTTGGCCGACGTAACCCAGCCACTTGTGATGAATCACGCGCGCGCCCTTTTCTTGCGCCAGAGCCACGGTCTTGTCGGTGCTTCCGGAATCGATGATGACCACTTCATCCACGAGCGGCAGGACGCTGGCGAGGCATCTCGGTAGGTCAGACTCTTCGTTCAGGGTAATGAGGCAGGCCGTAATCTTGACGCCGCTCACAACAGCCGCTCCCCGGCTTCGATCGCCATATCGGGTGTGATCGCCTTAAAACAGCGCAGATCCAGCGGACACGTTCTCAGAAAACAGGGACTGCACGGCACATGACGACGCAGCACCGTGGCGTGCGCACCCATCGGCCCGGTCCATCGCGGTTCGGTCGAGCCGAACACGGTAACGGTGGGCACACCCAGCGACGAAGCGAGATGCATCGCGCCGCTATCGTTGCAAACCACAAGCCGGGCGCTATCCAGCTCGGCCATGAATTCCTCCAGGGTGGTCCCGCCTGTTTTATTGACCACGGCGCTTTCTGGCACACCGCCGACGCCGCGCAGTTCCGTTTCCAGTTCACGCGCAGTTTCTATGTCGCCGGGCGCACCCAGAATCTGCACCGTAAATCCGTGGTTCCGCTGAAAATGCGCACCGACCGCAGCGAAATTCTTTAGGCCCCAGCGCTTGGCGGGTCCGTACTCAGCGCCTGGACAAAGGACGACCTTGGTCGAATGGATCGAGCGTTCCGATCTCGCGTGTCCCCCATTTTCGTCCTCCACTTGCGGCCCGTTAATGTCCGGGATTTCCGGCAACTTTAACCCACCATTAACGCCCTGCAGCGAGAGCGCCGGGAACTCGGTATCGCCTGGACCGCCTAAGGCGACCACTAGATCGAGGAAGTAATTGCTGTGATGAAACCGATGTGGGTTAAACGGCGGAATAGGAATCACGTCCGTTAGCAAAAAACGCCGACCCGTGGAGGCATAACCGGCTCGCTGAGGAACCTTTGCCAGAAACACCTCGGCCGCCGTGCGGAGCGAGTTCGGCAGCAGGATGGCGCTGCGGCATTTCTTTGCCCGAATGGCGCTCGCCACGGCGAAGAGCTTGCGAGGTTTCGGCAAGACCAAGACTTCATCCACGAACGGACAGATTTTCCAGAGCGGCGCTAATTTCTCTGGCGACGCGACGATGAGTTTGTCCCGCCACAGCGCCATTTTAAGGTTACGCACCGCCGGCATCGCCATGACCGCGTCGCCCAGCCAATTGGGGCTGCGCACCACCATCGGCCCAATAAATCGAAACGGAACAGTCGGCATGGCTACAATTAAAACTCGGAAACACTAACCCCTCTCTCTTGCTGAGTCGAGCATGCGCAGGCATGGTGTGCGAAGAAGTATGAAGTCTGTGCAACTTTGGCTCATCGGAGTGCTGCTCTTTTTAACAGCCGCGAGCCCGGTATTTTCATCGCCGGACTTAAAGACGCTTCTGCTTCACCCCGTCCGCAATCAATTTTTGTATTCTTACGGTGGGTTTAGTAGCTCGAATCTGAATAAGTTAGGGGCTTATCTTGAATCCAACAGAATTACTCAGGTCGATTTTTGTTCTGAACGCAAACTCCCGACTTCCGGGGTTGATTCAATCAAACAAATCTTGGCGACTTATCACGTGCAGATTCGTCGAATGATTCTCTCCTTTAACGACACTAGCCTCCCAAAAGACCCAGAAGCCGAAGGCTGGCACGATTCGAACAAGAAGGATTCCGCCCCTTTCGGTCGTAAACTATGAACCTAACATGCCCGATCTGCCATAAATCGACGTATCTCGATTCCATCAAGATCGAGCCGCAGTTCACGTGCACCCGGTGCTGTGCGCCCATTCGAATCGTTCGGAACGCGCATTACTGGAACTTGGTCCTCTGCATTCTCCTGGTGTGGCTCATCCCGATACCGCTGATCACGTTTCTGTTTTTGATTCCGATTCTTTGGATCGGGCCGAAGTTCCTCACGTTCAAACAGCGGTAATTCGGTTCTCCTCGTTTTTATAATCGGGTTCTGCAAGACTCCCGCCGCTATGTTTTTATTCCGACTCTTGCTTTGGTCCGTCTCTGGCATCGTCAAGCTCATCGTCTTTGTCGTCTTCTGCATAGTCGCGTTTATCATCGGAACGGGCGTCTACATCGCGGTGGACGGCCTCACCGATTCAAAAGTCGATGCGCCGGACGCCCACACGGACGCCGCCATGGTGATGGGCACCAGCGTTCAGCCGAGTGGCGTGCCGAAGAATGCGCTCAAAGAACGGCTCGATCGCACCGTAGATCTCTATAAGCTCGGCTTATTCCCTATGATCATCGTGAGCGGCGCGGAGAACCCGGAAGATCACGAGACCTCCGGCATGACCCGCTATCTCGTGAGCCGCGGCGTCCCAGCCAAGTGCATCGTGCAAGATACCGGGGGCTTCGATACCGACGCTTCCGCCAAAGACATCGCGCAGTTTTGTCGGTATTACCGCATCCACTCCCTCTCCATCATCACGCATTACTACCACATCACCCGAGTGAAAATGGCGCTCAGCCATTACGGCGTCACGGAAGTCCGTCAATACCACGCGGGCGAACTTCAGTTTGAAAACTACTACCCCATCTCCCGGGAAATCGTGGCGCTGTACGGCTACAGCATTCGGTACAAGCTCGAAACGTGGTTCACAAACACGCTGAAAGCGCTGCCCAATGAGCTGGAAGAACTCAAAAAGAAGTTCCTAAACGTGCCGACCCGGTAAACGCGTTGTGGCTAAGCCTTTCGTTTATTTCTTTTATCGAACGCACTACGAAGACGTTCTTGGGAGGCGCCTGGTTAAGCTGAAAGAGCAGACAATCTTGGAGTGGTTTCAAAAGGGCTGGAACGTGGCCCAAAACACCGATCAAGATATGAGTGGGTCAAAGCGGAATTAGAGGGCCCTGTTTATGGCCTCGCCTCGATTTTTAGAAAAGCGCGAGAACTCCGCTTACCTCTCCCAACAACTTGGCAGGAACTGGACGCACATCTCCAGATCCATCTCTACGTTGAAGGCGAAGTTCGTTATAACGGAGAGACACTAAGAGCTCTTACGGATGACGATGAGTTGGATTTGGCTTATTACATTTTTGAGTCCAGTTACGCGAAGAAGCATCCCGAACAGATTCGCTACTTATTGACCGATGCCGTGAGAATTACTTCAACGGTCACTAAAAAATCGAAGAAGACATTTCTGCCATCAGTCGCAGCGGAGCGGATATTGCCGTGCTCAGATAAAGAGGGCGCGCTTTACGTCTGTTTTTTCATCTATTACGACGGCTGTTCCATTACGGATCAACAGCGGCCGTTTCGGATCACAGGTCTTCGGCTGAGTGGTCTTCTCGACTACTTGCGAACTGCCAATCCTTGCACCGATCCGAATTTGATTAGCGAAGAAATGTTTAACCTGAAAAGGTGGCCGAGGGAACTTCGACTGATGCGAGCGCTGATTACCGACTCCGACACAAAGCTGGAGGAGCTGTTTAGAAGAGCGGATCCCTGGTTCGTGGATGAATTTCCGGATCCGGTCGGCCCTCAAGGTCATTGCCGTGAGGTGGCCCGTCAGGCGATCTTTGAAATGAAAACGAGACGCGGTGAGCCGGAGAAAGCACTACTACTCCATGACGAAGAGCACTTCTTTCACTTCGTATCTAATCAAGGTAACTTTTGGAATTTTCAATTCTTCCTTTTTGACGATATTTGGGCCGGGGCCAATCCCGACTTGGCAAACTCCATCCTGAAGTATTGTTATACGTGGGATCCGTTCTCAGATGTCCTCTAGCAAAAAGAACAAGTCCGAAATGTGCTTTTCGCTTCGTGTCCTGTCTTACCTAACAGACTTCAGATCCAGTCCGCGAAACTTGAAGTAATCATTGCCCTTTGGCTGATTTTCCTGGAACTGAAGTGTTACTTTTTGACTTCCGTTTCCGGTCAAGTTCACGGTTCCGACTTCGAAGGTCTGGAAGACGTAGCGCCCTTTGCTTGCCTGGACAGTTCCCGACAACGATTCTGGACCGACCTTGATTTGAAAGGGGCTTCCAGCTCCTCCCTGGTCGCAGGCATAGGTGGCGGAGACCATGTATTTTCCAGGCATGGGAACGTCGATGGTCCAAATCGGCGCGACCGCAGCCTTTCGCCATCCATCGATGCACGGTGGATCTTCCTTGCTGAGGATAAATCGCTCCTTTCCTTCCATATCACAATCACTAGCAGGTAAATGAAACGACCCATCCGACGCAGGCTCAATTAAGTAGGGCAATACTTTGGGTTCTTCTTTAAATTGAAGAGCGATCGTGGCAACCGGTTCATCAGGGGCCGTTTTCGGTAAGGTCAAACTCGTGCCGTGCCCATTAGAGACAGTGGTAACGGTCTCTCCCGGATAACCGAGAATAGATGCGTTCGCCACGGCTCCCGAAAGAGGCACCTCAATACGACCATCGGCGGGCCAATTAAAGATAAAAAGATTGTACGTGTTGCCCACTCGCCCGACCCGACCCCAGTTAAAGACATTCGTAAACGGACCCGCCGCAGACGAATAAATAGCGCTTCCATTTACCCGCATCCAGACTCCGATATCCCTCAAGCGATCGACACAAGCGGGAGGAAACTGGCCCAGTCCATCGGGTCCGATATTGAGCATAAAGTTACCGCCCTTACTGTTGATATCGCAGAGCATTTGTATCAAGGTCTTAGTGGATTTCCAATTCGCGTCGTCGGACCTGTACCCCCAGGTATCGTTCAGCGTCATGCACGTTTCCCAGTCCGTTGGCTTTCCCGTGTTGTAGTCGGTAACGGCGTGGAAAGGCAGCGTACTTTCCTGTACATCGAAATCATTGGGAGCCCCGTTGAGGCGATCATTCAGAATGGCCTCGGGCTTCAGGGCACGGACTTCGTTGAAGATTTTTGGACCTTGGGATCGATCGAGTCGGGAGGACCAATCCCACCATAAAATCTTGGGCGCGGCTCCGTAATTGGTCAGTAATTCTTTCAGTTGAGGCAAGACCACGCGCTCCACGTATTCGGGCTTAGGGGTGGGCGTTTGAGCGAAATCCCACGGGGGACAGCTCAGAGCGCCTCCGTTCGTCCAGTCCAGAGCTTGAGAGTAATAAAAGCCGAGCGCCATGTCGTTATCCGCGCAGGATTTGGCTAACGCTTTCAGCGGGTCCTTCCCGTAAGCAGTGCCTGTAACGATGTTGTTTGGACTGAATTTTGTGTCAAACATGGCGAAGCCGTCGTGGTGCTTGGCCGTGATGACCATGTATTTCATCCCGGCATCGTGGGCGATTTGCACCCAGGTATCGGCATTAAATTTAACAGGATTAAACGTCTTGCAGTAATCCGTGTAACTGGAAATCGGGATGTGGGCAGTACACATGATCCATTCGCCCATTCCTCCAATCTTTTTACCCTGCCAGGTTCCGCCCAGCCCGGAGTAGACACCCCAGTGAATGAACATGCCAAAGCGGGCCCTGTGCCACCAATCGAGCCGAGCGGCGCGCTGCTCCGGGGTTTCAGTCCAAGTCACCCCTGCATGTTGATCGGCCCAAGCGGGTATCGCCGTCAGAAGGGCTAGCACGCTCGCAATCAAGATGAAGCAGCTATTCCGCAAAAAGTTCATTCGTAGTATCTCAATCCGCGTTGTCTAAATCCGAGTCAGGAGCGACCTAACCTGTTCAACCGAAACAAGGGGGAAAAGTTGCCCGCTCTTTTCGGTTTACTGAGCATTCCAGCAATGCCTCCCGAGCTCAAAAAGAGGGAGTGAGCCGATTTATTTCACTTTTTTTGAAAATACTTTGACTGGAACGGCAGGAGCGGCAAGGCGACTACCCGGTTTCTCGCGATTCGTGATTTACTATTCGCATGAACAACAATACGACGGATATCTCGAAAATGACGGTGGCGGACTTGGATGCAGCGATTCAACAGGAACTGAAACGCGAAATCCTGTTTCATCTGCGCGAAGGGACAGCGGGCGTGGCGGCTCTTATCGATCTCGCAAAGGTCTATAAATCGATGGTCGATCAGGAACTAAAGGCACGAGCGCTCGACGCCAAAGAACGCGACTTGGCGTTAAAAGAAGAAAAGATGCGGAAGGAAGAGACGCAGGAAGCAACCAGCGTTCACGAGGAGGGAGAAATGGACCGTAATCGCGTGACAAAAGGAGTGACTTCGGCCCTTCCGCTCGCGCCGAGTATGACGGGGCATCCGAACGATGATCGGCGAACAACCGACCTGAAACCGCATCAAGCAACGCAAAAGGTGGTCTCCATAACTGCAAAAGCGTGATTTTTATAGCTTATCCGTCCAAACGAGGAAACTCACTAATCGCGGTTATGGACCAGCGCTCCTTTTGAGTGCGAGCGACTTCCGCCGCTGTGTTCGGCCAAAAATCGCCGGCCATCCGCGGGATCAATTCGACGCTGATTCTATCGCGGCTTCTGGGGTAGGGGAGTCTCGCGCCGCATCCGGATACCCTGCACGAAGAATGTAGAATTTGATTCAGCGCAAGCCGTTGACTTCCAACTGGTTACCCTGTCGGTCGTATGTCTCCAGCCTGAGCCCCTCCGGTCAACTGATCCAAGCTCTCGATGCTCTTGGGGCCTTCTTTCGATCAACTCGATAGCCTAAAGTTCCACAGTTTTGGCTCTAGCACGGCGTTCAATAATGTGCCCTTCCTCATCGAACAGTTCGATGCCTACGTAGCGAGCCTCCGCTGGTGGAATTGATGACTCAAATCTTGTACTGAATGATCCGAGCGTCGACGTGGGCCTGCAATCGATCCTCAGCCGGTCACCCCCGCGGATGAAACCGCTTGTGCATCTCTTTTAACCGCGCGGCATCCACGTGCGTGTAGACCTGCGTTGTCGCGAGGCTCGCGTGCCCGAGCATCTCCTGAATCGAACGCAGATCCGCGCCGTTTCCCAGTAAATGCGTCGCGAAGGAATGGCGCAAGCGATGGGGCCAAATCGGTTTGGTAATCCCTGCGCGCACGCCCACCTCGCGAACCAGCTGCCACACGCGCACCGTTGTCAATCGATGGCCTCGCTCGCTCAAAAACACCTCGCCGCCGCTCTCTGGGCCGACCACTTGCGGTCGCCCCTGTGCCACCCACTTCGAAATCGCGTCCACCGAGCGCGATCCGCATGGCACCACCCGCTCTTTATTCCCTTTCCCCGTCACACGAATCAGTTTTTCATCCGGGAAATAGTGCTCCAGCCGCATACCCACGATTTCGCCCGCGCGCAGCCCGCTGCCGTAAAGCAGTTCGAGCATCGCGCGATCTCGCAGGCCCAAAGCCGTATCTGGAAACGGCGCGTTCAGCAGAATCTCCACCTCAGCGAGGCTCAAAGTGCTCGGCAAGGCGCGGTCTGGCTTCGGAAACTCGATCAATTCCAGCCAACCGCCCGCCTTTAGCATTCCCTCCCGCACCAGGCTCTTGCAAAAATGCCGGATCGCCACCACCGCGATTTTCTGGCTGGCCGGGGCCAGTTTCGCGTCGCGCTGCAGATGGCCCAAATAGCGCTGAACAAGATCCAAAGTGAGATCGCCCGGCAATACGGTTGCATTCTCAACGAGACACCACCGGGAAAATCGCTCCAGAGCATCCCGATTCATGAGCTGCGTCCGGACGGCATGACTTTTCTCGGTGGCCAGATACCCCAGGCAGGCCTCCACCGCCATCTCCCAATCCATCGGTAGCGGCGCACGGACCTCCGCGTCACTGCGAGGAGCTTTCGGCGACCGCTTTCGTCTCAACTCGGCTCCAGCGTGTTCGCTGCGTTCAGCTCCTTTAGCACGCCGGGATCGCGCACATCCGCCCACTTCGTCTGGAGCCGCACGCCACGCACCTTGCCCCCCGCACGCATCAAGCCCTTAAGCGCATCGGTGAACTCGAACTCGCCCCGGGGCGATTTCTCCAGGCCCGCAGTGAACTCAAAAATACGCGCCGTCAGCAGATAAATCGCGGCGTTGTAATAGGCATTCGGCGGTGGCTCCGGGCATTTCTCGATCAGATCGATCATCTCGTCCTCGTCGTTCAAAACCACCGCGCCGCCCTTGCGCAAATCTTCGCCCTCTTTCAGTGCGATCACACCGTCGCCGCCGCTTTTTTGCACATCGCGAAAGGCAGCCGCTAGCCGCGCGTAATCGGTCGCCGGCTGAATCAAAATATCGCCGTAACTCAGCAAAAACGCTTCTCCGGCCAACCACGATGCGGCGAGCTCCGGTGCCTTGCCGGTTCCGTCCTGCACCACTTGTTCACCATAGACAATCGAGATGCCCAGCGGTTTACCGGTGCCAAAGTAATCGCGAACCACATGCCCGCACCAGCCGATCACGATAAAGAATTCCGTAATTCCGGCTTCATCCCGCAAGCCGGTGAGGATGTGCTCAAGAACCGGTTTACCGTTCACCAGCACCATCGGCTTGGGCAAATTAGCCGTCAGCTCGCCCATTCGGGTTCCTTTTCCCGCCGCCAAAACAACGCACTTCATAGGGACGCAATTAGGCGCTGAAACTCTCGCCGCAGGAACAATGCGCCGCCGCGTTCGGGTTTGTCACTTTAAAGCCGCCCTTTTGCAGGTCGTCACTGTAATCGAGCAGCGAGCCTTGGACGAATAGCGCGCTCTTGGGATCGATCACCACATTCACCTCCATGGAACGCACCATAATATCGCGATTGGCCGGACCATCCACCAGGTCCATCTTATATTGCAAACCGGAACAGCCACCGCCCACCACGGCAATCCGCAGCGCGCCTTGCGGGCGCCCCTGCCGCGTAAGGATCGACGTGAGCTTCTTCGATGCGCTCTCGGTGATCTTGCACATCTTTTCATTGCCCATTTTGAAGTTCACGGGTTTCACATCAGTTGACGTCGACATGCCCACAGTATGCCTTCAAATAAATCGCCTAGCAAGCCAGTCGGGATAACCAACACAAAAGCTGGAACGTTCGAAACCATTTTTGCAGCAGCTAAAGTCTAGTCGCCGTCAAAAATGAACAGCTTCCCTTGCCTTTTTTATCAAGAACGGTGCTCACGTAAAACTCCAGTCCAACTTGATCGCCCACCCTCCAAAGCAGTTCGCCGACGCGCGTGTCGTTGTCAGTCGTGAGCGATATCTTTTTGGACGCTAGATAGTCGTTAATCTTAGCGTCCTTAACGAAAATAAAAATTGGGCTGTCATGTCGAAGGTCGATCGCTGCCTGTAGCTCTGTGTGCGGGTCGTTACTTGGCTTGGGTGACGTGTTCTTGGGGTTTTGGGCGACCATCAAGTTCGACAGTACGTCAGCCGCCCCTTGCGGTTTTAGGCTCATCGGGCCAATTAAACGATTTGTCGACACTCGAGAACCCTGCTCAATCGCCTGGTGATCGACGATGTAGTACGCGTTTCCTTTAAGTTCAAAATCAAATCCCAATGACGTATGTGCCGCTTGAACTAGACTCGTTAGCGAATCCGCAGACACGTCTATCTTCTTAGAGAAAATTGAGTCCAGCACGTCATAGTTATGAAACTCACAGTTATTTTTGCGCCGCTCTTCGTCGGATGCCTGTCATTTCTCAATGCTTGGCGAATCGCTATCTATCCATTCTTTTGATGAATTGGTAAGGACCATTGAAACTCGGGGGATGCACGTTAAGCCAGCCGTAGGGAAGCGACTTCGAAATGTTTAGCGAAGCTCCCGAGTCGCGCCAAGAAGAGGTTCACAAACGCGAACGTCAGGCGATTTGACTAACGAGCTGCTTTTGCCTGAAGCCAGCACAGAACGCTCGAGTCGACCGCAGATTTCAGCGGTCCTTTCTGCTTGCACTTGATTCCAGCATGCCTACGCTCCTCCAATGCGCATTAAGGCGATTCACCCAGCAATTTTTCTCGTATCAGCGAGCACTCTCATTTTTCAAATCACGGTTACTCGAATTCTCAGTGTAACTCTATTGTATCATTACGCATTTGTCGTTATATCGCTATCGATGCTCGGGCTTACCGGTGGAGCTTTGATTTCGTACCGCTTTCGCACTATTTTGGCGGAGTTTGATATTCGGTCGCAATTGAGCTTCAGCAGTCTCTTCTTTGGTTTATTTATTCCGCTCAGCATCATTGCACACAATGGGCTATTTCAGATCTTCGGAGTCGATGGAACCGTTCCCTTGGTCCTCTTTACATGCGTTTTCATCGCGATACCCCTGCTCTTTAGCGGGTTCTTCGTATGCACTGCCCTGACTAAGGTTGAGGAGGGTACAGAGGGTGTGTATGCGGCGGATTTGATTGGTGGAGCCGTGGGGTGCTTGGCGATTGTTGGGCTGCTCTCGGTGGTCAGTATTGTGACGCTACTTCTCCTGGCATCACTCTCTGCAATCACGGCAGCCTACATTGTTTCAACAGAATCGACCAGTAAGATGTCGAAGATTGGGTTGGCTGGCATCTTATCGCTCATGGTTGTTGAGACCGTCCTAGAGCAGAATAACGGGTCTCTCATGGTGTTTCGAAATAGCTTTGAGTATGTATGGACGGGACCACCGCTGTTTGATAAGTGGAATTCGTATTCACGGATTACCGTGCGACCTATTGAGCGCACAGCATTTGGGTGGGGTTTAAGCAAGAAATTCACTTATCCAGACATCGATCAAATGATGATGATGATCGATTCATGTGCTGGAACGCCTTTAGCTCGGTTTGATGGTGATTTCTCTAAGGTCGAATTTATTAAGCATGATATTATCAATTCTGTTTACAACCTAAGAGCAAATGCCGACGTGTTTATCGCTGGAATCGGCGGCGGGCGAGATATCCTTTCTGCACTTGTGTTTCAACAGCACGAGATCACTGCAGTTGAAATTAACACGAATGTTGCTGGAGCATTAAAGACTACATTCAGCGAGTTCATCGGTCACATCGCCGAACGTCCGAATGTGCACCTGTACAACGATGATGCTAGGAG
The DNA here is from genome assembly GCA_963743595.1 of uncultured Verrucomicrobiae bacterium. Lineage (GTDB taxonomy): Bacteria > Verrucomicrobiota > Verrucomicrobiia > Methylacidiphilales > UBA1321 > CAVURW01. Next base: position 13,775 of record CAVURW010000257.1, on the reverse strand, counting down.
TTATCTCCATCAAACTGACAAGAAATTCGATATCATTCAAATCTCATTAGTTGATACTGTAGCCGCTTCTGCCGGGGGTGCTCTGGTCCTCACCGAAAATTCTCTCTACACGACTGAAGCCTGGCGACTCTACATCAGTCGATTGACCCCTGGGGGGATCTTGAGCGTTTCGCGGTGGTACGGGCATGCTCCTGGGGACCATGTCGAAGGGACACGACTTCTCGTTCTGGCTGAAGAGGCACTGAAGCAATCAGGAATTTCGGACCCTCAAAGTCACCTTCTGCTCCTCAGAAATTACACAAGCACCCGCTATCGCGATGATCCCGTTTTGACTTTGCTTTTGAGCCCTACCCCCTGGTCGGCAGAAGATGTGAGCAAGATTGATGCTTATGCGGATCAGAACGGATTTGGTGTCATTTTGCAGCCAGATAAGATCGGTGAGGATTGGGTGGGTGAGGTCATTAAAACCCCCGATATTCCCAAGCTTGAAGATGAACATAACGCTCGACTATTCGCTCCTACGGACGATCTCCCTTTCTACTTCGAAACCAGCCGATTCGACGAGCTCCTTAAGCTCTCCACCTGGACGAACTATCAGCTTTCTAGTCTAGGCATCCTGAAATTAATAGTTATCCTCCTCGTCCTCTCTCTGGGTGTGGGTGTCTTTTGCGTTGTTAGTGTTGGAACACCGAATGAAGCGGTAGATAAAATTGAGAGAAATCTAATGGCGATCTATTTTCTGTCCATTGGTTGTGGTTTCATGTTGATTGAAATATCTTTTGTACAGAGATTCATTGTGTTTTTAGGGCATCCTGCACTGAGTCTTTCGGTTATTCTTGCATCACTCCTGCTCTCCAGTGGGGTGGGCAGTTACCTTTCCGGACGCATCTCACGCTCGTCATTCAGAACCAGTGCGACTCTCTACACGGTTTCTCTATGCCTATTAGTGTTTGCCTTAATATTTGCGGTTCCATTTATTATCGACTCGTTCCACGATCAAATACGATTCATCAGAATCCTTATTGTTTTTGCGGTCGTTTCCCTAAGCGGTATTTTCATGGGTACCTTTTTCCCGATGGGGATGCGCTTTGTTGGAAAGGAATCGCAATTAGCTCCATGGTTTTGGTCGCTCAATGGTGCGGCCTCAATCTTCGCATCCATCCTTCAGATGTTCATTGCCTTAGGCCTGGGAATCATGATTGCCTTCGCTGTTGGGGTGTTCTTCTATTTTATGGCGACGGCAGCACTTCTTACTGCAATTTATTTAAGGACAAAGTCCAACCGAGTCCTTGTTTAGGCTCCTTCCGTTCTATTTTACTGCTATCTCGACAAGTTCCTCATGAACCGGTTGAGGTCGATTTGATTGAGCGCCAAAGGCGCGATCCATAACAAAGCCTGGTATGAGGGCGGTTGATAAGCCGTCCGAAGTGCCAGGTACACCACCGCAGGCGTCAGAGTTCCAAAGGAACGGTAATCCGCGAACTACCGTTAACGCGAACCTGGGAAATCATGCTCGCTTAGTAAGGAGCAAGTCCTCGCGACGATTTCGAAGCGCAACGATACACAAGATCGTCAGAATTACGGAGGCGGAATCGCTAAAAATATTTGCCGCCAACGAGCTGATTCTTGGGAGGTAGCTGGTGAAGCTAGCGGTGGGATGGACGGTTTGCGCGGGGTATTCCGGGCTGAAATTGAGGCTAATTGTCACCACGGGAGCTTTTGCGGAGATGGGTATGGCTCGCAGGTAGATATCGCCGCGGTAGATCGGGACCGGTTTTCCGTCGATCGTGGCGTGCCAACCGGGATGAAAGGAATCGTTGATCAAGATAAAGCCGGGTTTGGCTTGGTCGACGCGGATGGTCATGGAGAGCGGCGTGTACTCGATTACGGTCGCCAATGGATTCGAAGACGTGTCGGCTGGATCGGGTTTCGGTGCCTCATCGGCAGTGGGGCTATCGGCGTCCTGCTTGTTGAACGAAATGACGTCTTGCGGGTTCCAATAAGGTTCGCTCATCCGGCTAATGAGGGAGGCCTGGTCGGGGAGGAACTCCGCGTGGGGAATGAACGTGGCTTTATAGAAGAAATGCTTGAGGTCAATAATGGCGTGAGATGGCGCGTCCGGCCCGGCGTACCGAAGGTTAAAACCTTGGGGCGGACCGGCGAAATTTCGTGCAAAAGCGGGGTCGAGTCGCAAGGACTGGATATCATTAGCAGACACCGCGAGGGTGGTGACGCCGGAGAGGGAGTAGTATTGAGCCAAATTCAGCGTGAGCGCTTTTTGAAAATCTTGAAAAGCATTGGGAATACGAGAGGCGGCCTGAATTTCGAAGACGGGGATTTTATATTTATTGAACTGAAACTGGAGATAGCGATGGATGAGAAAATCATCTCGTTGCACGCTGATACGTGCCAAGGGCCCGCGCTTGGAGAGCTCATCCAGAAAGGCGTTTGATCCGGTGAGGTCGCTGTATCGGAACGGAACGATGAAATGGCCAGTGACCCAGTAGAGTTGCCCTACAGCCATGGCGATCATCAAAACGGTGTATGTGTAGGGAATGCAGGCGGGGCTGAGAATTTTGACCCACGCCTCTTGGATCAGCGGATTGGCGGACCACTCGCGCTCTCGGAACCACTTAGGGAACCAGAGCATTTCCACCGCGCCCCATGTAATCAGCGAGAGGAACAGGGCGTAAATCAGGGCATAGTGCATTCCGGCCAGAACATCGGCGACTTCATTGGGTTGGAAACCAAAATGGGTAAAGAGGTAAGGGCGCACCCCTCCGTCTGGGTTATAAACGGCGAGGCTGTCACCGTAAGGGTAGTCAGCGATCAGTCCGATGAGAAGTAGACCCGAAAGCGAGGCCAAAAAGCTGCGTAAAAAACGCCGCATCGCCCGGATTCGGAGCCCATGCAATCGAAACGAGTGGAGAACAAGATGAAGTCCGTACCCGCTGAGTATGGCGAGGCAGAACGTCGTGATCTCGAGCCATTTCAGTGGATTCCGCCATTTATCCATCCCCGGCAGGTGGTAAATCAGTCGGTAGAGCGGCGTATTGGCGCCCCATGAAAGAATCAGCGTAACGAAAGCGGCGGCGACAAAAAATCGACCCCATTCCAGTTGCCGGGCTGAAAGCGCACCTTTCGCGAGCTTGGTAATTCCGAGAACCGGTCCGAGTAGCAGGACAAAAATGCCCAGAAGAGCGAACTCGGAGGAGATCGTGCCGACGGTGCTGATGGCCGTATTAAAATTCGGCCCCCGTTCCATCCTTCCGTTTTCGCCCCAGTACAAGGCGGGCTGGAGCTCTCTGCTGCCAGTAACCACCTCCAAACCGCTCTTCGAAATCCATCCGAAAAATCCGGGCACAGCGAGGGTGAGGGTTTCGGGCGGACCGAGCCGAAATTGCGTGGCCAGTGCAAACGCCTGATCGGCACTCTGTTTTTCCTCACCGAGCGATACGCCTTCCACGAATGTGGCCGCGACAGATAACAACGACGCGATCGCCACGATCACGGCGATAGCGGTGCAAATCGGCAGTTGTAAGAAGGGATTCAACAGACCTTTCGGCAATTTGACACCCTTCGCTCGCGCCCGAGTTGTTCCGAAAAGATAGAGTGCCGCGATGAAGAGACTGGCGATGTAGCCGCGATCTGGAATTGATTGAACAATCCAGCCGCAACAGAGACCACTCAGGATCGTATAGGGCCAGTACCCGGTGCGTAGGGAGCGCAGGATGGCCCACACGCCGAGGGAGAGCGTCGCCCAAAAAGCCATGTAGGCGAAGTGACCAGGGTAAACAAAGGACACCAGATCCCCTTGCCAGCCCAGCGTGACTCCGGCGAACAGCGCAGCCAATGGCGAGAGGCCGAGTTCCCGGACGAGCAGGACCATCGCGGCAATCGCTAGTGCCGCGCAGAGCCCTGGGTAACATGTAAAAAAGAGCCACGGAGGCAAGTCGCCCACCAACGTAAAGAAGTTTAGGGCGGGAGCGGGAAGTGGAAGTCCCAGCCAGTTCAGAGAGAGAAACTGGTCACGGGGCGGAAATTGATAGTGGTATTTCCAGAGGTTGCACGGATTAATGTCATTCGAGAACGGCATGTAATCGCCCAAAGTAAAGAAGTCGCAGAGGGAGAGATGCAGAAGAAGCGACAGAGCGAGCGTCGTCCAGAATAGGAAGGTAAAATAGCGGGGCGGTTCCATACGAAGGTGCTAGGGACGATTACCGACAGAAGGCAAGGGTGCCAAACTTATTCGAAACGGGGAGACTTATTATCGGGTCGTAAAATGGTCACATATAAATCCTTGTTCTGCGGGAAGAGGTTGCATAACCTTTCACCGATGAGTGAAGTAGTCGCGAAAACGGGGACCGTCTCTCGGGTTGATTTTGAAGCATGGCTTCACGATTTTATTCATGAAATCCGGAACCATTTGAACGGGATTTCGCTGGAAGCAACGAACATTGGTGACGAGTTCGGTGCGTCGGACGAAATGCGTCGGCTTCAGATGAAGGTGCAGATTTGCGGCGCTTACTTGAAACTCATTCGCGATGGCATGGCGCCGGAGACTCCGACGTTCCATCGAACGACGAGCCGTGAAATTTTAGATGACGTGAAGGCGCGTGGCGGGTGGGGTGAACGAGTGGTGTGGCCGAAAGAGAAGGAAGGTTTGGACGATTTAATTGGGGTGGATCGATTCCAGATCGCTACCGCGCTTGAAGAGATGATTCGAGATGCGTTTGAGCTCGCTGCGGTCGGTGAAGTGGTGACTCTCAGTTGGGCCGCTGGCTTTCAACAGGCAGCGATCGGAATACAAATGAATTTCAGGCCAGCAGGGGAGTACGTGCCTGTCGAGGTCGCGCGATGGGGCAAGGGCTTCGATGCCCGTGTGGGAGGGCTTTTGAGGCGGTACCGCATTGGTCGGTTACTAGAAGTGAACGGGGGCTGTGCTGCGTGGACCTACGTGAAGATGGGGCAACAGCGTCTGATAATCGGACACATGGAATATTCGTCCATGGCGGACGTGAGTGAGCCCGTGGCTCCCTAAAAGAATCGGTTGGAATGGCCTGATTACCACTGGGAGAAAGATGAAACACGCTGTGAGACAAGTTTCGACTCATGTGAAAACTGCTTCTAGAAGAAGTTGCCGGGGTGTAATGAAATTGAGGTTAGGATTTTGTAAGGTTCACATACACCTTTTCCCCTCGACTAACACAACCTGTGGGCAATATCTGCCGTCTTTTTTACAGAAGTGTGTGCGCGTATCGACGTGGACGTTTTTTTTTACAGGGTGTATAGGTTTCGAGCCTTTGTTTTCCCGGCGGTTCAAACGTTATGGCATGCAACCTGATATCATCCCACTACGCGAGTCGCTCGGCTCCGAGGAGACCGAGCCTGTATTAGACGATTTAGACATGTTTTCCGCTTTTAGATTTTAGAAGAAAGGAGGTGAAAATGAAAATTATGATCAAGAATATTATTGCTCGCGCCACAAGCGCGCTTCGTTCCGTGAAGGGCAAGAAAGGTCAGACGCTGGTTGAATACGCGCTGATCTTGGCCTTCATCTCGGTAGTTGCTATCGCAGTGCTGATCCAATTGGGTAAGAACGTGACTTCCGTGTTCTCCGCAATCAACAGCCAGCTGCAAACCGCTCAATCGAGCCACTAGTCTACTTATGGTGATCTCTTATGGAGGTCATTCAGGCAAGATGGGTGCCCGCTGAGGCGGGCACCCAAGTGTGACAGAGATACCCTAACAATTTTCCGAGTTTCCGAGTTTCGATTTTAGAAGAGAGGAGGTGAAAATGAAAATTATGATCAAGAATATTATTGCTCGCGCCACAAGCGCGCTTCGTTCCGTGAAAGGCAAGAAAGGTCAGACGCTGGTTGAATACGCGCTGATCTTGGCCTTCATCTCCGTAGTTGCTATCGCAGTGCTGATCCAATTGGGTAAGAACGTGACTTCCGTGTTCTCCGCAATCAACAGCCAGCTGCAAACCGCTCAATCGAGCCACTAGTCTCTGCTCCCGAAGCCTTGGTCCCAACCCACGGCTTTGGTTCTTGGAGAAACAAAAATTGCCTCTCTTCATTCGAGAGGCTTTTTTTTGCCCAGGGATATTGCACAGTAATCCCTATGCTCGGTCGAATCGTCTTTGGTGCCTTTCTCTTCTGGGTCATTGCCGGTTTGATCTTTACCTGCCTCCCCACCGCCCCTCAGCAGGTGGAGCACTGGCCCATTCCGGTATTTCTTCAAAGCTTTGTAAAACTGTGCCTCGCCATCGGCGATCCTCTTCTAATTCTCCTGGCGTTTTGCAATTCGCACCTCGTGGCGTGGAAGTATTGGGGAGACAAAAGCGCTCGGTTCTGGGGCGGATGTGTGCTCGTGATCTCCGCTGTCGTGGAGACGCTGGGGGTGGAGACGGGATGGATTTTTGGGAAGTACACCTACACCACCCATTTCGGGCCGATGCTCGGTGTGATTCCCGCCGTAATCCCCATGGCGTGGCATGTGGTGCTCACGCAATCCGTTTTCATCGTGCGCTCTTTGGCACCCCAAGCACGCAGGGGCGTCCAGACAGCGTTAAGTGCCACCCTTGTAACGGCTTATGATGGCGTTCTCGAACCGTTTGCCACTCAGGTAAAAGGCTATTGGTTTTGGGACCACGGCACCGTCCCTATCCAAAATTACGTGGCGTGGTGGGCGATGAGTTATCTGTTGATCCACTTCCTGGCACCCGTGGAGTCGAAACGGCTCAAAAGCGACCTCCGCCCTTGGGGCATTATCGGCGGGACACTCCTCATTTTTTTGGTCGGTCGTTGGATGCGAGGCGTTTAACGTCCGTAGTGATTGCTATGCTCTTATTTTTTGACGTAATCTGAATGTTATTCGCATGACTCCGCTCATAAACCGTTTGTTCTGCTTCGCTTTCCTCTCTGGATCGACCGCCCTTCTTCACGCGGGTGAACCACCGCAAGCCCCGCTACCGGCACCTCTGCAGAAAGCCGATCTTTCCAAATTTCTGCACGCCGAGAAAATCCCAGCCGCTGAGCCCGTGGACATCTTCGAGAAATTGAAGCCGTTCGAGCTCGTCTGGCCCGGCACAGGCACCGGATCGGTCGATTCCATGCCTCTCGGCAATGGCGATATCGGCCTGAATGTCTGGACGGAACCCTCCGGCGATCTTCTCTTCTATATAGGTAAGACGGATGCTTGGTCCGAGAAATTGGCCGCGAGCAATGGATTAATGAAGCTCGGACGAATCCGGGTCAACGCAACACCGGCACCCGATTTGAGCCACGTCACCCAGACGCTGCGCCTGCATGATGGGTCGATCGATGTGATCGAGGGCGCACCGGGCAAGCAGCTCACCTATCACTTGTGGGTCGATGCAAATCACCCGGTCATTCGCCTTGATGCAAAATCGGACCAGCCCACCACGATCAAAGTCTCGTTGGAGGTGTGGCGGACCGAACAGGAAAAGGAAGTCTCAGCCGATATCATCAATCCCGCCTCGAATAACCAAGTCTCCTGGTATCATTGCAATGCCAAGACAGCTGATCCAGTGCTGAATCTCACGTTTGGCGGACTGATCGAAGGCGCGGGCTTCACAACACAATCCAACCTAGTGCTCGCCTCACAAGCACCCGGCACCGATCAGCACGTGAATATCTTTGCGCTCACCAGCAAACCCGATTCGACCCCTGGCGATACATGGACTGCATCCATACGCACGCTGGCGAAGCAGGATCAGGCGCTGGGCCGTGCGGAGTGTTGGACCGCGCATCAGAAGTGGTGGAAGGACTTCTGGAATCGCAGCTACATTTTCCTAACGGACGATGCTCAACCGGACGAGGCGCTCAAGGTGAACACCGGCTACGTCTTGCAACGCTTCACTACCGCATGCGCAGGAAGGGGAGCTTACCCAATCAAATTTAACGGGTCGATTTTCGTGATCGATTGGCCGGCAGAAAAGGTCAACAAAGTCCCCTCTCCGGTGAACGCTGATTTTCGCGCGTGGGGCGGGCAATATTGGTTCCAAAACACACGTCCGATGTACTGGCCGCGCCTGATGGCGGGTGACTTCGATGAAATGCTCCCGCTTTTTCACATGTACCAGGGTCAGCTCGCGGGCAATTCCGCACTCATCAAGCAGTATTACCATCACGACGGCTGTTATTTTGCTGAGACGATGCCGTTCTGGGGCGGTCTGCACGATCTCACGAATAACCATGGCAGCTACACCGAAAACTATCACACCCCCATCTTAGAGCTGTCCATGATGATGCTGGATTACTACGCGTACACCGGTGATGAAGCATTTCTCCATCAGACACTGGTGCCCATTGCCACCGCTGGACTGACGTTCTTCGACCAACATTTCCCTCACGACCCCACCTCCGGTAAACTGGTGCTTGATCCCGATAACGCCATTGAGATGTTCTGGAAAGTCCACAACCCCGCACCGGATATCGCCGGGCTCCATGCTGTGGCGACTCGATTGCTCGCTCTGCCCCCTGGACTCCTCAGCACCGACCAAAAAGCGCTCGCAAAGAAAATCCTGTCGGAGGTGCCCGATTTACCTCAGGGACCCGCTGCAGCCGATACTCAAGTGGTGCTCTACCCCTATGAAGGCACTCAGAGTGTGAAATCCCACAACTTTGAAAACCCTGAGCTCTACGCGATTTACCCATTCCAGCTCTATGGAATCGGACGGGGCGCAGATAATCTTCAGCTCGCGGTGGAAACCTATAATCATCGCCGGTTTAAAGGCACCGGATGCTGGGTCCAAGATCCGATTCAGGCCGGTTTAATGGGTCTGACCGAGGACGCAAAGAAATACACGTCAGTCGATCTCACCCGGAAAGATCCGGCGCAAAAGTTCCCAGCATTCTGGCAGCGCGGCCACGATTACATGCCCGATGAAGACAACGGCGGGAACGGTGAAAACGGTCTACAAACAATGCTCCTTCAGATTATCGACGACAAGATGGTTCTCATCCCCGCTTGGCCGGCTAATTGGACCGCCCAATTTCGCTTACATGCACCCAAGCAGACCATCATTGAGGGAACCGTTAAGGCCGGTAAAATCACGCAGCTGACCGTAACGCCTACAGAGCGCACAGCAGACGTTTTGATCGCTCCGCAATAAGCCGTTTGAGTACGTCCTAATGCGCCGTTCGTTCGACCTCGGATAGCCTGAGGCTTCTTTCATCTGGAAAAGGCACATACGCTTTAAAATTAGGGGTTCGTTCCAAAATCCGGGGCTAAGGGCTTGGCTCCTAACTCGGTTAGAAATTTGATTCCTGCGGGAATGCCCCGATCGATCATGGATTGGTAGTGGCCACCCGTGCCCACTCTTTGAAATGTTACCGGCTGGTGCGCGGCGTTCAACTCGTCGACAAAGACTTGGCACTCTTTTAACGTGCATTTGCTTTTATCATCGTCGGCATGGAAAATAAAGAGTGGTTTCTTGAAATCGGCGACGTGGAGCAGTGAGGATCTCCGTTCTGTGAACGCTCTAAATCCTGGAAAGACTTTCTCTGTTTGATCGTCGGCACCCCAATTTTTTATCAAGTCCAGGGGCGGGGCGTAGGCACAGCAGGCTTGGATTCGCGAGTCTCCCCGGCATAAGTCGAGAGCCTGTTCTGCTGCGGAGCTATGACCGCAGGAATAGAGCCGAGCCGGATCGACTTCTGGGAGCCGCGCGAGCGCATAATCGATTGCGATTTTCCCGTTAACCAAACCACCATCGCAGCGCATAAACTCCGTGACGCAAGGCTTCAGCCCTTCCCACGACAGATGAGCTTGGACCTCTGGAGGAAGTGCTCCACCGACTTCATAAGCCACTACAGCAAAGCCGGCTTGGGCGTAGGGGGTTTGCTCAGGAATATCAGTGGCGTTAATTTCCATGCCCCAATAGTCAGCGCCCGCCGGGGCGATAAACACACAAGGCAGCGACTTAGCTTCATGCTTACCTTTGGGAAGATAAACGAAAAGTCTGAGGGGAAGACCGGGCCCGGTTCCGGTCACATGAACGATAGACAATTGAACTCCCGGCGCTATATCTCGAACCTTCTCGGTCCGATCTGGAAAAACAGGTACAGTCGGTCCCGCCTCCCACGGTTCCGGTGTAGGAGGCGCTGCAGGGGGTTGTGTTGTATTCGTTTCCCGCGAATCTACATTTTTACAGCTCGCTAAAAGCAACGTCACGATAATGGATAACACAATGCGGCTCATGCTGCGGAAAGGTATCTACCATTCCCTGCCTAGGCAATCCCTTTCAAAGTGCATTCTCCCGATCAATATCTGGGAACGAAACCACCGGTCCACCCAACGAAATTGTGTCTTCACCAGCATGTCGCACGCTCGTTTTAAATCAAACGGAGAATTCTGCTGCGAGGCCGGGAAGTCCTGTGATGGGAGGTAGAATAGACAATCTAGTCCGGATTTTTGCACTCGCCTTTCCAGCCTCGTTTGACTATCTTACCTCTCGTCGGTTGACATTCCCTTTTTAACCCTATGACCACCTCATCTTTCTTTGCGTCTAGGGTTTCCTGCGTCGTTCGGTAGTTAGTTTGACGCCACACAAGTAAACTCGGGCGCTTAATCCCGTAGCCGGTCTGCACAATTTTTGCGGCCACACCTTGGACTCCACGCATGTCAACTTCACTTTCACAATCCTTCATCGAGAACGTGCTTCAGCGCGATAACCGTCGCTGCGTCATCTGCGGTTCCGCGCCTGCTGCTCTTCACTTCATCATTGATCCCAGCCTTTTCCCCGAAGGCGGCCAGCATCTCGATAACGCAGCCGCATTGTGCTCCGATCACCGGACGCTGGCGTTACAAACCCGCCTGAGCTGCGACGAAATTCGCGATGCCGCGAAGATTCGCACGCTTCTATTACCGGAGCATCTCTCCACTGAAAACGGCGAGAACTACGATGTCTGGGGCAATCCGTTTTACAAAAACGGTCGTAAATATCGGGGCGAACTTTGGTGGGATGAGCCGTGCCAAAGTGCACTCGCCAGCGCCGGTCTTTTGGGCGACTTCACTCCCTATGTTCATTACCCCAGAACCATGCACCTGCCGTGGAGCCCGAATCTCCAGAATGATGATCGCCGAATCGAAAACCTGAACGCGTTCATTGGCCAGGAGGTCGTGGTGACGCGCAAGATGGACGGTGAATCGGCCACGCTTTACCGGAATTATTACCACGCCCGCTCGCTCGATTCGCGGCATCACCCCTCGCGCGCCTGGATCAAAGCATTTCATAGCCAAATCGCGCACGAAATCCCGGAAGATTGGCGGCTCTGCGGCGAGAATCTTTTCGCGCAACACTCCATTCGTTACGAGGAGCTCGAGAGCTACTTCTACCTCTTCAATATCTGGGAGCGAAACCACCGGCTCTCATGGGACGACACCGTGGAATATGCCAAAATCATGGGCCTCACCCTCGTGCCTGTGCTCTATCGCGGGCTCTGGAACGAAGCGGAACTCCACCGCATCGAAGACCAGCTCGATAGCGTAACCGATGAAGGCTACGTCGTCTCGGTCACACGGAGCTTTCGCATTTCAGAATGGCGACGTTGTGCGGCCAAGTACGTCCGCGCGGCCCACGTACGAACCAGCCAACACTGGATGTTCCAGGAAATCGTGCCGAACAAACTCAAAACCACCCTTGCGCCATGAACAGCCACTTCCCGCTCACTGCCAAAGGCCTGCCCGATTGGCCCCGCATCATCGAACAATTTCCGTTCATGACCGCGCTGGAGGCGTGTCCGCAAGACCCGCTTTGGCACGGCGAAGGGAACGTGCGGATTCACACGGAAATGGTATGCACCGCACTTAGTGAGCTTCGCAAATACCAGGAATTACCGAGCGAAGATCGCGCTATTTTGATGGTCGCGGCTATCTTTCATGATTGCGCGAAACCCGATGTGACGCAGCTGATTGATGGGCGTTGGCGTGCGCCGAACCATTCCCGCAAGGGCATGGAAAAACTGCGCTATCATTGGTGGGAGACGGGCACCGGGCCCGATATCGCCACACGCGAACTGATCCTCGATTTAATCCGGTACCACGGTTTGCCCGTGCATTTTATGGAGCGATCGAGCCCGGAATCGGCGGTCATTGAGCACAGCCAAACCGGACGCAATGACCTGCTCGCTCTCATCGCGGAGGCCGATAATTTGGGCCGAATCAACGCCGATCCTGACGACCACGAGCAGACGATTCAAGGCACGCGTATGTTCTCAGAATTAGCGACTGAACATCGCTGCCTGAACGGACCATGGCTCTTTCCGAACACGCACGCGCGATTCGATCACTTTCGTCGACGCGATCACAACATCCACTACATGGCCCACGACGATCGTGAAGGTCGGGTGACGATTCTCTCCGGCCTGCCGGGCGCGGGCAAAGACAGTTGGGTGGCCGACCACGCGGCTGAGCGACCCGTGGTGAGCCTCGATGTCTTACGCGCGGAGCTGGAAATCGACCCGACCGATAACCAGGGCGAAGTGATTCAGGCGGCGTTCGAACGAGCCAAGGGGCATCTTCGGAAAAAGGAGCCGTTCATTTGGAACGCAACGAACGTGACCCAGCAAATGCGGCGAAAGCTCTACGACCTCGCGACCGATTACCGGTTCGCGATAGATCTGGTCTGGATCGACGCCGATCGCCCGACCGTTCAAGCACGAAATCGCCAGCGTAAATCGACTCAAGTTCCGATGAACGTGATCGAGCGCCTGGCCCGCAAAACCGAATTCCCGAACCTGACGGAGGCACACTCGTTTTCGATTGTGGATAATACGGAGGCTGAGGCTGGCAGTGGCTCTAAGCGTTAGGAGCTGCTTTAAACCTCAGCATCAGCTCAAGTTGACAGTCGAGTTGTGCCATCAGACTCACTAGAAGAACCGAAGTGCTTGCAGAAACAACGGTTCAAAGAGATGACGAAAGATGCTTCGATCGATAAATCAATTGAGATCAGAGGCCTAACCAGGAGCAAACGGCATTTTCCACCTGTGTAAGTTTTTGTAAAGTTACGGTGCCCACCTTGCGTTCAAGTTTCACGTCAGGCAAAGAGCCGAGCCCCTGGGCGTCGAAGGCACCGGGAGGCATTCCTCGGGACATGTGGGCTACTTCGTATTGGGTGCCGCGAAGGTCACCACGGCTCTTTCGTTGTCTTGATATTCCACGCTTAAAATTAGGACAGGCCGAACCTTAGCGACCACGCCGAGATCAGCGATCCAAATTTCACCGCGTCTAGCTCTGGGCATGGTTCTTTTCTTCCTCGTCATACATGCCGAAGAGGGTTTCTGAAACACCAGTTGTGGTTCCGAAAAGGTACTGGATTCGCCTGAATGCGGCAATCCTCTGGAGCCGTCGCCTCCGGAACGCGACAATTTAATGGGAAACTGCTAGAACCTCCTCACGGTGCAACGGTAGTTCTTAATGTGCGGAATGCCAATTTTCGTGCCGCTCGCAGCCGTTTGGGTGGCGCAAGAGGAGCGAACGATTTTGGCCAGCGGCCGTGAATTGAATGAAGCGGAAAAGGCGATGGCGCTCGAGATGGGCGTGAAAAACCCGGAGCGCGTTCGCGTGAAAGCGATTTCCGCGATTCCATTGCCGGGGACGTTCTTCTTGCGGATGGGTTGGATCGCGGGGTTCGGTCGGCGCGGAGTTGCGGGTTTGGCATTGAGCTACGGCATCTACGTGCGCGCCGATTATGCTCAGTCGCGGGGGCTTTTGGCGCATGAGCTCGTTCATGTGGGGCAATACGA
>CAVURW010000256.1:0-42988 GCA_963743595.1 uncultured Verrucomicrobiae bacterium | reverse complement strand
TTCGCTAGGCGAGACGTCGAAGTTCTCTCCAGAGGTGAAAATGAAGGGGTAAGTTATGACGACGAAGATAGACTAGTTGAAGCGGACACCCAATCAACCGAAAGTTGTCAGTCATTTCGACGGATTCCGACAGTTCTTAGGAGATCAATCGGTTTGAGTGCGGGGCTGGGCAATCAGCCCGTTGTGCTACAGAGGAGGGGAAGTTCCCGGAATGTGGTATCCACATTAGTCGAAAAATCGACACTCGGGACTGATTCATCGTCTGCCTGAAGGAACGAACTCAAGGCCGCAAAGAAAATAGCGACAGGCCGGAGGACAAGTTTAATCATAAATGAATTTCTTGGAAAAATGACAATTGACTCTAATAGATGAATTTAATCTCGTAGAGGGCTAATGTGCTGTCTTCTCCAACCGATCCAGATTCATTCCTAGATTGGATATATTGTCGGGAACACGGGTGTACCGGACATTCGATTTGTCGTTTGGATCATCGACAACAAAAGCCATGTACCGGATCGAGCTAAACATGTCCCACGCAGTGGAAAAGGTAGGAGTTGATTTTCCTGGAACCCAAACACTGACTCTGGCTGTTGTGTTGAGGTCAAACGATAAAGGAACGATCTTTGAGCTTCCGGGATCCATTTGAATGGACCGTTTACCAGCAGTGGTTTCAATGGTGAAAGTGACGACAGTATGACTGTAGTTAAAAAGTTCCACACCCCCGCCAGGAAATGTGTCGACATCATCGTCGATCACCCGAATATTAATTGTATTGGAATCTTTGCTGGGAATAAACAATAAGAGGACCAGACGTGGAGTGGATTGCATATCAAGTGTAGCAATAAGGATAATCTTATTGGCAATGTGACGTATGATCTTTAACGGCTTGGAGGGTACGTAAGAATAAATCACAGAGCGGAGGTTCCCCGGAATCTGGAGTTTTTCCTCCTTAAAATTTGGATCAGGGGTCGGATTTGGATTCTCGGCACTGGGTTCAGGCAATTCGGACTGCGTGACATACAACCCAGAGATATCTTGATTCCACGCGAGGCAGCGAAAGTACCTCATATCGTGCGTTTGTGCGGAAGCGGTACTGACTAAGGCAATCAGAATAACGCAAATCTGCAGAATACAGTTAAATTTCATTTTGATTGAACCAGCGGAAGGAAATGATTTTAAAACGGCGACCAAAAACGCTGTTGCATTTGGTAAGGCCATTTACATTAACTCCACTAATTGTTTCATTCAATGTCGTTTGACTCGGACTGTCATAAGCATAGTTAGCAGCGCCACTTCCACCTCCTGTAGTCCCTTCATATGTACCATTCTCAGCTGAATAGATATATTCTGGCAGGCGTTGGACAACAGCCTCTGCATAGACCTCTGCATCGGACTTGCCAGAAGGGCTTAAGGCTTGACCGTATACCCGGACTGTGAAGGTATCGGAGCGGTCTGCAATGACAGGGGCGATGGCCTGGAGTAGATCGTTTTGAAGCAGGGTTCCGGGCGCACCTACTCCCGTCTGACAAGGAGCGTCAGGAAGAATACCCTTACTATAGTTTGCAGGTACTGGCGGTATGGAGCTCTTGAAATAATAAGTATAATAGATGCTATTGACTGAATCGTGCGCGGTAGACGATGCCATCCCCATGGATGCATTAGCACCTAAAGCAGCGTTAATCGCATTTGCTGGCGAGTAGTTACTCGGAGGCCACGTCATTGAGGGCCATCCGTCAATCGCATACTGAAGAGCCCCTGAAACACTGTAGGCATCCTGATTTGGATTTCCTGAATTGGGCCCTCCAGCACTGGGTGGTGTACGCCGGAGACGATGGTTCAAGAAGTCACCCAGCGACAGAAAGGGTCCTCTCATTTGAACTTGGGTGACGATCCTTGAGGCGAGCGACTGCACGCTTGCCGTACTGAGGTCGACCATTCCAAAAAAGCCCACGTTGTTGTTCGCAGAACCCGTCCACGCGGTGGAACCTAAAGCAAGATTGAAGTTTAGGAATGGAACCTCATTTTGGGAAAACGTATAATTTGTAACGGCTGTCGACGTGCCGTTGGACTGGGGATTCAAAAGGGCCATCGTGTTATTAATAGATGAGCCAGACGGTGGATTTGATATACCCGTACTGGTGAGTAGGGCGGTCCATGCTGTCGATGACGTGGAATTGACGTTGAACGCCCCATTGATGAGAAGGTTGGCAGCCGGTTTACGAAGATTGGCCGTCTTTGAATTTGTGCACTGAAGATCAGCGATATTGGGCGACTGCGTATCGCTACTCGGGGGATTACCCATCGGTGACGACTGGGATCTACGATAGTAAACCAATCTCGAATTTGGAAGCGGTCGGTTTGCGTCGATGTATGCTTGCCCCAATGCCTGGGTCTCAAATTGAGTGGTGTCGACCGGCCAGTTAGCCCCGTCAGGTACATTTAGAGGAGGAACAGTTGATAAAAAATAGCCGTCAAATAGAACACTATTTGCCATAAAGTTGTCATCCTGCATTACAGAATTTTCCGGCATGCCGTAGCCACTGTCACTGCTGTTACCCGGCCACATGAGCAGGGTTTGAAGCTGAATTGCGCAATTGGTATTGAGTCCTGAAGGATAGGAACCACCTATGGGGTAGTTGGAAAAGCCAAGTTCCCAGCAGTATCCGGTAGTTGCAATGGTCGTTTGGCTGGGTGGGGTGGTTGCGATTGCGTAGTAGCGGCAACTCATGTTCTTAAACTGCCCTAGCGACAACAACGGTCCCCTGGGAACATCATGTAAAATAACCTGCCGATGGCTTGTGTCCTTGCCGGCTGAATTGGGGAGCCAGCCGGATTCAGACATTCCAGTGCCATTAACCGTATTGCTGAATTCAGAATTACCAAGATCTGAGCTAGGGTCATACCGAGCGGCGAACCTGCCCGTATTAGACCAATCAGCTGCATAATTATTATAATCAATGCTTAAGGGGCTAAATGCAGCGCCTCCTGCAGCCAGGCCGGGAAGACCAATTGGTACCGTCGGACTAATATTTTGCGGAATGAATATTAAGTTAGGGCCGAGAGAGTTAGTGCCCTGAAAAGAGAAGCCCGTAGAGGCGGTTCCCGGAGCATGATACTCCACCGACGCCATATAGCCCAGCGTGCTACTGGCAAAGTTTAGATCTCGATGAGCCGTAGGGTCAATCGAGCTGTTCGGCTGCGCTTGGACCAGAGTGTCTTCGCCAGTGCCAAAGAAATTGGGACCTGCAAATAAGTCGGGCGTTCCTGAAGAATAAACACCTGTGGACTGCGGCCACTCAATGTAATTATAGCGGGTAAGTTCAGCTCCTATGAGAGAAATCCGTTGGCCACCACCAGCCACTAAAGTATAATTCCCTAGATTCGACGCAGGGACTGCAAGGTGAATTGGTGGGTTCGGACTGAGGAGTTCCTGCTGTTGGTCCCGGGTGCTTGAAAAGTAGGTATTCGGTGTCCCAATGGGAATCAGGCGGTTACCTGCGGATCCAAAAGACATTCCCGGCGGTGAAGTTGATGCAGTCGTAAACTGGGTCACACCATTCGGCAATCCGGTTATCGAAGATGGGTTGAACACTGAAAGGCTTGCAGGGGTCAGCATTGGTTGATTCGTATTCCAATTTGGGTTGAGGTAGTAAGCTCGGCATTCTCCGGCTGTATAGGGTTGCGTCTCAACTTCAGTCTCGTAATTCGGGTCAGGCAAGCTGATATAAAATGGCCCCCAAATTGCCGTTCCATTATTATCGATCTCAATTGTTGGTGCATTACTTCTTCCGGTGGTAGAAGCTATAGTACCCGAGAGAGAAGCATAACTATTCTTAGGAGTCTTGATGCTTACATCATAAGGATTATAACTAACCGTGAAAGGTGAAGACGATGCGATAAAATCGTAGTTGTAACCACTTGCGTCATTTCCTCCTGTGCAATTCAGGTCAAGTCCATATGTGTAATTCCAATAGATCAAGGCAGGATACATTCCATCGATTTGAACCTTTCCACCTCCTGGCCCAGGATTTGGTTCAATGTAAATGCGGCCAGTAATTGTTGGCGAAGTACCAGCGCATTCAGATGCGAATTGGGAGCCAACGCCTGAATTAGGATTTACTGCAGCATCTGTTGTAATGGGCGAAAACATACTTGCATGATATATATTATAATAGTAGTACAAGGAAGACCATCTCATGCCATCAATAACCATTCCTTGAGTAGTAGAGGTCCAAGGATTGTCTTCTATATCAGGCACAATATTGTTCTGATATATTGCATCCATTCCATATAACTTCCGAGCATCTTCATTGCCCGTTCCATCATTGAAATGATATTGAAAAGTCAGATTATTCTCTAAGGCTGCGGTAAGATCCTGACGAAGACCGCCATTAAAGTTATCCGCGAGAAGACCGTAGCTGGATACAGTAAAGTCGGGTGAGTAGGTGTTTGGTTCATTCGCAAAATCAAGCCATGTTTGCGCAGAATCAGCGTATGACATCGAAGAAAGGGTTGGAGCTATAAAAGACAACGTTCTCAGGTCGGCTGCATTTGGCACACCATTAAGATTCAGCGCATCACTGCATCCGTTGCTCTGGGCAATGGTGAAATGGGCCTGAGACTTGGACAACCCGTTTGGGGCTCCCGCGCTTCCAGGGGTACTGGCGAGATAGGGATCAGGAATATCCGACTTTGCCTTGACACCTTCATCGGATACCCAATACGCATAGGTTCCTACACCAAGTTGCTTCCCACTCGGCGAAACCTCAACAATTGGAACCTTGGGAGCACTCACCGAGTGATTGTTACTGCCTGCCAAGTTAGGATTGGCCGTGGTAGCAATGTTGAGATTATTTGCCAGATTGACAATGCAGCTGGTTCCACTCAGCGTAATATTGCCAGAAAGCGTAGGGATTTGGATCGAGGGGATCTGGGTGCTTAATGAAGCAGTGGGGTCGGGGCTATTTTTGATTGTCGAGCTATAAGGCCAGGAAATCAGCCAGTTGACGTTTGCATTGTAATACAATTGCGCCCGACTTGGAGGGGTGCTTGCTGTAAGAGGTGCTGTGGCTAACGTCGCGTTTGGATTCCCATCCGCTGTGTAATCGAAGTATAAAAATGATCCCGCTGGACCAGGATTCTGACCAATTGCCGGATCGGGGTTTGTCGTGGTCTTCCCGTTACCGGCACATCCAGAGAAGTCATTGGAAGTCGTCTTCCAGACACCCGTCCAGAAGGACTGCCCCGCATCAGTATCGGGTGTTGCGCCCGAATACCCTTCGGCGGGTCCGGCATTAACTGAGTTTAGAATATCGGCGCGTGCAGTTACTCTACGGTCTGGACCCGCAGCTATTTGAAGTTGGTTTAGCGCCTGACTCAGACCGAACAACGCATTCTGACGAGCTACGTCAATTCTGGACGAGTTGTACGAAGATTCTAGCTCAATCTTCTCCAGAACGACCGAAGCAACCAGCAGCATGGTGAGCAGGCTGATTACAAGAAGTGTTGCAAGGAGAACGAATCCTTTTTGCCTTTTCTTGTTTCCGGCGATGGGGTAGTGAGTCATGCGGATAGACCTAATAGATCGGAACGCAAACCTGGAAGTTCGATTATCGTGTAAGTCACTTTGGGAGCGTAGCCTCACGTCTTCGAGACCGCATCCCTCTTTGGAGTAATATCCTCGGTTAGTCCACTTCGACAATCCTCCGCCATGCTGAGTTAGCTTCACTCCCGATGCGATAGGTTTCAATCCGGGCTCCATCCTCCCGATTTAAGAACGGCGGATGTCCGAAGGCATTCCTCGAATGAGCGGTTGCGAGGAGTTTGCGGTTATGGTTCGCTACTGGTCGCGCCATGCGCATTCCGTTTTCCGTAGTTGCGCTGGTTTTCCTCGGATTCAATCGGGCATCTGCGGAGCCAGAGATCATTCGCAGCGCCCATGAGGTGCATACACTTTCCTTGGAGCAAGCCTACAAGGGCCTTCCTGCGGCGTTAAAGGGAGTCGTCACGGCGGTCAGTGTTTAGGAAGGTCTTCGTTGTCTTTCCACCAACGTAGCTTGATTGTTCAACAACACCACGCACCAGCAAAGTGCAGCTATGTGCCTCGGAATCGGACATCTGGATCGTGAAATGGAGTTCGTCACTCTTGGCACAAGTGCCATCATTGAGGCTGCAGGGCAATTGAAAAAGCAGTTTTGACATTTGTCCGTCCAGAGGAAGATTAACATCAACAGGGTTGGAGCCAGCAATGCCGCCGCCAGCTGTCCCTTGAGCAAGACCGGCCCCGCTGGGGATGCTCATGGAGGGAAGTATGCTCGAGAACTCAGGCATAGTCATGGTTTGTATTGGGAAGGTCGCAATCGGGTTTCTGCAACAATAACAGTAGCAGCTATCGGAGGAACCTCCACTGTAGTGAGTAAGTTTAGCCGCTTCCCCTCCATGTCTTGGCGCTTGAGCCGGTTTGGGTTTTGGCCGCACCTGGACGGATATCATCGGCTCCTCCTTCTGAGGTGCAGCTAGATGCCAGATCACCACAGAAGCAAACAACAGAAATAAAAAATAATTTAATACGAGCACGCTTATGAAGGAAGCCAGTTTTCTTGGTTCCTTTTCCACAGTTGCTGCTCTAAAGGTTTTTGGGTAAATTCATTTTGTTCTTCTCCGAAGTTTAGTCGCGTAACAGGACTTCTGACGTCCTCACTGATCGAAGCGATCCTAAATTGTTTCGATGATACAGCCGAGGAGGAAGGCAGCTATAGTATTCTTTCCGGCCTCTCACTAACAAGGCGCCCGTTATTACTCGAAAGAGCTAGACGTTTTACTTCTGACCCTGGCAAGACCACAAGTTATCCGGGGGCAACTTGTCCATCCAGGCGGGCTTCGTGCCGCTCCGGTTTCCTTTCGCCTGAATCGTTACTTGATACAAGGCACCTGTCCCTTTGTCGCAGAGCGCGAATTCCTCTGCGGGCCGAGCCAGAGAATTTTCGGCCGAATTAGTTTTAACCGAGCCGAACTAGGCAGGGTTACCCCCGGCAATCTGCACCGGTATTTCTGAGCCCCGAATAATCCAAAATAAAGCGGGCTTCTCGTCCGTACTGTCCGGCATCTGCGCAGTAACCCTAAGGCTCGTTCCAAAGGGAATTGGATAGGTGTCGTAGACCCGCTCGGATCGCCCATCTTCCCCATTTTCACAGTAGGTATTGTCGTCGAAGCCAATCCCGAATCCTAAAAACATCAATGTCAATGGGGGTGTTCTCCATCAACATAGACCCGAATCCGAGTTTTTGCCCAATTTTTGTAGTTGCCTCCAAACCACATGTGTGTCAGGCAGCCAATAGCGCTAGGGACTCCGCCAAACTTCGGATTGGTAAGTGCATCACCGTGAGAAAGGGCGAACGTTGGACTTGGATGTATTAATTGGTGACTGGGGTGGCGAATGTGGCTACTTCCTCCTCATGGGTGGATGGAGAAACCTACAAGACTATGCCGGACGGTACCACAATTCTTCCCCTGTTCCAAGTTGGCAGTAAGATCACTCTACCAAGCGGTTCCGAAACGCCTCCCATTTCTGATAGCGATATGGTTTGGACAGCTGGATGCTAAGCACATTTAAAGAGGCCTGCGGCGTTCTCGCGTTAGCATAAAGAATTTCGTTCGAGCAATTCAAGAACACAGCCTGTTCACAGCCAAGGTTACTCCAAAGAGTAACTACAGCAAGATTGCAGGTACATTTTGAACGGCCTACCTTTGAGAGGTAATGAATCAAAAAAGAAGCTACTCCAACAGTGTCGGAGTATCGCGGTTGGCCGCCGCTACAGTGCTTAGCTTGTTCATGATTGGTTTTTACGAGGTACGCGCTGATGACCCCGTAAAGGGCCGAATTCCTGCGCTTCCCCCCTTCCAACTCGCTTTAGTCGATAATCCTCCTCCTCCTCAGTCAATCCCAACGGCTCCAATCTCTCCAATTCCAGCGCTCATCACAAAGCCGGTGGTGACACAGATTCCGCCACCCGATCCGTTGGCTTGGACTCAAGCTGGTGCCGATTCCAATGCCCCGCAGCGGCATTCTCGACGAATTGCGGCGGGGTTCCTCCACGCATCGGGAACCCAAATTGTCGACTCACTAGGCGAGAGTGTTCTCCTTAAGGGCGTAAATACTGGAGCGTGGCTTTTAAGAGATCCATTTTGGTATGATGGGGGAATTGCACTGGAAGGCAGTTGGGATCAGGGGGCCGACGACCAGAACTTGCTGATCGAAAACGGGATTAAATCGGTATTGCAAGGAGATGTGGAAGCAAAGTACAGGCAAATTCAAACCTTGTTTCGAAATAACTTCATCACAAAACCCGACATTGACGATCTAAGTCGATTTGGATTCAATTGTGTGCGTGTTCCTATTGACTATAGACTGTTTTCAAGGATGCCGGTGGGTGGTCTGTGCGCGGGCCAGCTCTATCTTGGAGGCGATGGCAAGCTCTGGCTATGGGACATCTTTAATCGCTCGACCGCGGGCAAAGGGACCAATTACGGAGGACGCGGTTTCGGTAATTCTGATGGTTCCACTTACTTCTCGCCCTGGACCCAAAAATCGCCTCTAGCTCAAGGTTTCGCGATCAAGTACCAAGTAGGGTCAGTTTCTGGGCAGCGAACACTCGATATGAATGGCGGCTGGCCTGTCATCACCTTTGAAGGCAAGTACTCCGTCGGCGTGGTGAATTTCAAGGATCCTGGCGTACCATTGACGATTAAACTGGAGGGGTTTTCGCCCTTTATTCCGCTGAACTCAGATCTTATCGTTCCCACATTCCGGGCCAGTAACCCGGTTTAATCCATGATCAAAACGCTCTTACGCTCGCTCGGGCTTCTCGGAGTCCTCTGCCTTCTCATGCTGGTGTCAGAGCGACTTGCGCTCGCCGACGGTAGGACGTCGGCGTTTGGACAGTCGCAGGCAAGTGAGGCTGCTTTTATAGGCGTGCTCTATGACTTAAAACAGACTCAGGATCACAAGCCGACGAAGGTCACACCAGACGACTACTCGAATATCCTGGATGAGTTCCTCTCTGAGGGCTGGAATGAGGCGGTTTTGAATCGTTACTACCGGTTCAGTCGTCCTCTCTACACCACGCAAATCTTTATCCCGAACATGAATGCCGATTACGGACCGAAAGCGTTTGGCGCGGAGAAATATGTTCAGCCCTCCCGTTGGGTGATTCATTACAAGGGCGAAGTGAGCCCGCCGGAGACGGGAAACTACCGCTTCTGGGCGATTGCCGACGACATCATCGCCGTGGCAGTGAATGGGAAGACCGTAGTGATCGGGAATCGAGATAGTTGTCGGCTGCCCAAGACCAATTGGAAGCCTTCAGAAGGCGATGGCGGTTATGCAGGAGACGGTAACCTGCATGCTGGGGATTGGATGGCTCTGAGCAAGGACCAAATCTACGATATGGACATCATTATCGGAGAGCGGCCCGGCGGAATGTTCAACGCATTTCTCATGGTGGAAAAGCAGGGAAATACCTATCAACGTGACGATCACGGCCACCTGATTCTCCCCGTCTTCCAAATTGCAGCTTTCGACACGCCCGTTCGCGACGCCCACATCGCGAAAGGTTACCCCATCTGGAAGAGCTACCAATAAACCACGTACCGAGTCACCCCTATGCATGTAATGAAAACCCAACCCGAAACTGCCTCGCCCACCGAGGCCGATCACGCGAAGTCGATCGAGTATTGCCGGAACTCGTACGCGGCCGTACAAAATGGGCTCGCCAAGGTCGTCGTGGGCCAAGGCGAAGTGCTTGAGCAGATCCTCATTGCCATCTTCACGCGTTCTCACGCTCTACTGGTGGGTGTGCCCGGCCTAGCGAAGACCCTGATGATCTCGACGCTCGCCCAAACGCTGCAAATGTCGTTCAAACGCGTGCAGTTTACTCCCGATCTGATGCCGAGCGATATCACCGGCACCGAGGTCATTTACTCGGATCAAGCGACGGGCGAAAAGCAGTTCAAGTTCCTTCCCGGCCCACTCTTTGCAAACATCCTTCTGGCCGACGAAATCAATCGAACACCCCCGAAAACCCAGGCCGCGATGTTGGAAGCGATGCAAGAACGGCGCGTGACGGTCGGCGGCAACACGTACAACCTGCCGAAGCCGTTCTTCGTCCTGGCAACGCAAAATCCACTAGAACAAGAGGGAACCTATCCGCTTCCGGAAGCTCAGCTAGATCGTTTCATGTTCTTGATCAATGTGGACTACCCCACGGTGGAGGACGAATTGCAGATCATGCGCATGGGCACCGGCCAACCGGTTGAACAACCGCAAGCGGTTCTAAACATCGAGCAAATCCTCTTCATCCAGGACATTGTGAAACTCCTGCCCGTAAGCGAGCATGTGTATCGTTATGCGCAACGGATCGTGGGCTGCACGCGCGCCAAACAACCGGATGCTCTGCCCTTCTGCAAAAAATACCTCAGCTTCGGTGCCGGACCGCGCGCCAGTTTAAACCTGATCATCGCCGCAAAAGCTCATGCGCTCATTAACGGGCAAGTCTACGTGAGTTCCGCGAATGTCGCTGCCGTTGCATTTGCGATCATGCGCCACCGTATTGCGGTTAATTTCACCGCGCAAAGCGAAGGAATCACCTCTGATGACGTGATCCGGATGATCCTTAAAGAGATCCCGCAAGACAAGCAACTCAACTAGCACCGCGAAGGCCCCAACCATGCCAGAATCAGCTCAAAAGACACTGCTTGATCCTCTGGCGATCTCGAGAGGGGAAAGCCTCGGGTTCATGGCGCGAAAGATCGTGGAGGGCTACCGCGTGGGTGAACACCGCTCCCCGTTTCATGGCTTTGCAATCGAGTTTTCTCAGCACCGGGAATATACTGTCGGCGATGACACGCGGCACCTCGATTGGAAGGTGCTGGGTCGAACGGATCGGTACGTCATCAAACAATACGAGCAGGACACCAATGTTGTCGTGCACCTCATGGTCGATGGCAGTGAATCGATGACTTTCGCGTCCGGCTCCCACTCGAAACTCGATTACGCCCGCAGCCTCGCCGCCTGTTTGGCCTACCTCATTCTCCTCCAACGTGATTGTGTCGCGGTCAGCCTTTTCGATTCCACCACCCGCGAATACATTCCGCGCACCGATAGCATGGCACGAATACACCACATCATGGATCGACTCGCCTCGTTTCAGGGCTCTAAGGAGACGAGTGTCGGGAACGCGATGGCCGATGTCGCACGCACGGCTAAATCGCGCGGAATTGTCGTCCTGTTCAGCGATCTGTACGATGATGAAGAGGGCTTTGAAAAGGGGCTGCAACAGCTGCGTTTCGGTGGCCATGAAGTGATCGTGTTTCAGGTCTTGGACCCGAATGAACTTGAGTTTCCGTACAGCGGACGAGTCGAGTTTCTCGGCCTGGAATCGGGTCTGAATTTGGAGACGAGCCCGGCAGATATCCGCAAAAGTTATTTGAACGAAGTCAAAGAAATGCTCGGAAGAGTACGTCGTGCGTGCGAGCAAACGGGAAGCCACTACGTGCTCGCAAATACCGGTGTCTCCCTGGCTGAGACGCTGAGTGCCTATCTCGTCTTTCGGCAGAAAGTTCGACGCTCATGACTCTTCTTGCCCCGCTCATGCTCTTCGGGATGTTGGGGGTGCTCTTGCCCATCGCGATCCATATTTTCAGCAAGCCCGCGCTGAAACGGATCAAGTGGGCTGCGACCCGATTCCTCCAAAAAAGCATCCAAAAAAATCGGAGGCGCACGCAGATGGAGGACTTGGTCTTGCTGATCTTGCGCTGCGTTTTCTTAGCGGTACTGGCCCTCTTGTTCGCCCGACCCGCTTTACTTGTAGATGACCTGGGGCCACTCCTCTCTTCCACACCGGAGACGGCTGTTTTAATCATGGATAATTCCGCGAGCATGGGCCAAAGCGACGGGTTTCACACACGCTTCGAGCAGGCTAAGGGAATGGCGAACGATATTCTGGATAAGCTCGCGGCGGGTTCTTCGTGCGCGCTCTATCTGATTACGGACCGCACGCAATCGGTTATTTCAAAGCCCACGCAGAACTTCTTCCTGCTCCGGCACGCACTGGAACAAGCGCCGCTTTCTGATGGCGGAAGCGATCTTTATCCTGCGCTTCGCACGGCCGTCGACCTGCTCAAGTCGGCCTCCGGTACGCAGAAGGAGATCTTCTTACTCACGGATGGTCAGGCCTCTGCGTGGCGTCAACTCGAGGCCATTCACCAACTTCAGGACCAACACAAAGACATCAAGTTCAGCGTCATCATCGTGGGAGACAAGGGCGAGGATAATATCGCGGTTACGGGATTAGACCTCGCCGGTACGCCCCCCGCGATCAATCAACCCATCCCGTGCGTCGTCACCGTGAGCAATTGGAGCCAAAATCCCGTGGCGCAGCTCTCTGTGAAGCTGTCCGTCGACGATCAACCGCCCCAAGACGAGGGGATGATCACAAATATCGCGCATGGCTCATCCAAGTCGATTAACCTCATCGCCCGATTCAAAGCCGCCGGCTATCACAGTCTCACAGCGACGATTCCGGGCGATCTCCTGCCGTTCGATAACCAACGGAGCCTCGCGCTTTACGCGTTCGATAAGCTCCATGCACTGATCATCGAAGGCAGTCGCAACCGTGACGCCGGTCCAGGCGACGGTTTTTTCCTGAAGCACGCGCTCGTCCCCGTTGCTCGCGAGGAAGCGTCTCAATATTACGTCACCGATCAGGTTGCCCTGCCCAATGCTTTAGAGAGTTCCACCATCGATAATAACCAGCTCATTTTCTTGAGCAATGTCGCCCGACTTTCCACATCGAGTGTCAAAAACCTCCAGCGCTTTGTCAGCAATGGCGGGGGGCTGATTATTTTTCCCGGCCCGACTTCCGATGCGAATTATTACTCCACTGACCCCGACTTCGCGTCTCTGCTTCCCGCTACGCTTGGCGCGGCTGTGGAGACAAGCAAAGGGCAAAGCGCGCTTCATTGGCAAAGCGACCATTACGAGCACCCGCTCACCGAGCTCTGGAACGATGCCGATTCCGGGAATCTCGGCGCGATTCAGGTGAGCAAACATTTCCCGCTCACCGTAAAGACACCGGCGGATGCCAAAGCGACTCCGCCACAAGTGGTGGTTCGCTATTCGGATGGTTCGCCAGCGGTCGTGGAAGGAACTGTCGGCAAAGGAAAGGTCCTTATTTTTAGCAGTACCGCTACCACCGAGTGGACGAATCTTCCGATCCATCCTTCCTTTGTACCGCTGTTGGCCCGCGTCGTTTCCCGTTTGTCAAACCGTCCGGAGTCAAACGTAAACATCGCTCCGGGCGATGCGTTTACGGCAGAAGTCAGCGTCGACAATTCGGGCAAAGAGTTTTTCATTGCGGGTCCTGGCGATAGCGAGCGACACGCCGTCGGCACAGTAGAATCGGGCGAACATTCGGCGTATGTCCGCTATGGCGATACATCGAAAGCAGGCGCTTATCAACTCTCAATCGGTGACGATCCCAAGCCCAAAATCGTCTTTGCCGTTCGACAAGACCCAACCGAATCGAACCTCGCGCAGGTGGCGAAACAGAGTGTCGCGGGATTGCTCAACCCGCCCCTGATCGAGAACCCCAAAAACCCGCAAAACCCGCAGCAAAATCGACCGAAAATACCAGGGCCGGAACTCTGGCTGCCATTAGCGCTTGCAGCGTTGGTCATCGCGCTCGGGGATCTCGCCTTGGCGCACTATTCCAGCCAACCCAAATAGCACCATGCTCTCCCTTCTCCTCTATCTCTTTGCGCCTGGTGAAAAGGTTGCGGCCGGGGTCACGCAGTTCACGATTGGCTCGGATGGGCTGAGCTGGGGTTGGGCGTTTTTTGCGTTGCTCCTACTGGTAGCGCTAACGACGTGGAGTTACTCGCGTTTCGCCCCTCGCCTTTCACGCATAACCCGCACGATTCTCGTCACCCTGCGCTGCTGTCTATTCGCCCTGCTGTTGCTTTTACTGGTCCGCCCCGTTCTTTATGTTTCGTTGTCCGAAACGACGCGAAAATCGTTGCTCGTTCTGCTCGATACCAGCGAAAGCATGTCGCTCGTGGATCGCCGCGTCACTGCGGACGATCTCGCCCGGTCTGGCATTGCCCTGGGCGTACTCGATCCGAAACAGGGACTGAGCCAAACCATTTCTGCTGACAAGAGCGACGAGATCGCCCATATCTCGCGTAAGGATTTGCTCGAGGCGCTGGCGGTCAATCCGCAGATCAATTTCTGGCCGCGACTATGGGAGAATTCGGATCTCATGTTTTACGGATTCGGTCGAAAAATCCACGCGCTCGGTGAACTCGCACCTCCATCGGGTTCGGTTCTAAGCCTCGACGAGAGCGGTGCGTTCTTCCAATCGCTGAAATATACGGATGATTCCACCGCGATCGGTGACGGCCTTCGGGATCTGCTTAATGATCAGCGGGGCCAAAGCTTCTCTGGAATTCTCCTCATCACGGACGGTGCGAACAACGCCGGGACTTCGCCGCTTCAAGCCGCCGCACTTGCCCGGCAGGATGGCGTGCCGCTCTTCGTTTACGGAACGGGCATTACGAACCCACAAGACATTTACGTCAGCGAGCTCACCGCTCCTGCGACGTCGAACGTTAAGGAAAAACTCGACGTAATCGCACACATTCGCGCCAAGGGCTTTGCCGGACGGAAGACCAAAGTGCAGTTGCGATTGGCCGGAAAGGTTTTGGACGAACAGCCTCTGGTCCTCTCTGCGGACGGTGAGCAGGAAATCACGCTCAGCTACACGCCGGATAGCGTCGGACCGGTGGACCTGGAGGCCTACGTTCCACCCTTGGCTGAGGAGGCCGTTAAAGACAACAACTCCGCGCAGGCGAGCGTCAATATCGTGGACGACAAAATCAAAGTACTCCTGGTCGAGGGAGAGCCTCGCTGGGATTTTCAATTTCTCCTAACGAGTCTGCAACGGGATCGTCGCATCAAAGTGCAAGCCGTACTTCTACAGGGCGATCCCGATCTCAGCACGTTCCCTGACTCACCTTATCTAGATAAATTGCCGGACGATAAGAAGTCATTGTTCGGCTACGACCTGATCATCATTGGCGACGTAGATCCTCGCGATCTCGGCGACGCGCGAATTAAGTTGATCGATGAGTGGGTGAGCAAGCTCGGTGGCGGGCTTATTTTCATGGGCGGCCCGAAGTTTGATCCCTACGCCTACAAGGGAACGCGGCTGGAACCCCTTTTACCTATCGATCCGAAATCAAAACCACCCGAGCGTTTATCAGAAGAGGTTCACTTAAAATTGACCTCCCAGGGAGAAAGCTCTCCATTCCTAGCACTCTCCAAAAACGGACAAGAAAACCTCTCGATCTGGGGTGGATTTAAAGGCGTTCACATGATTACGGGTATGGCCAAAGCTCGAGCGGCAGCGCAGGTCTTGCTGACAGCCCCGAATCCCCAAAGCCTGACCGACCCCATTCCGATCATCGCCGTGCAACCCTACGGGCTGGGCCAAACGCTCTTCGTCGGCACTCCGGAAACCTACGTTTGGCGCTCACACGTCGGAGAGAAATATTACACGCAATTGTGGGGTCAAATGATCCAGGGAGTAACAGCGCAACACTCGCTTACTGGTTTGACACAATTGAAAACCGATAAACCCCGGTATCTCGTGGGAGATCATATCAAGATCAGTGGCCATGTCTTCAAGCCAGGATTCGAGCCGATGACCGATCCGGAATTGCCTGGTAGCCTTACGATCCAGCCGACCACTGTCCCGCCGAGTTCCGCGACGGCCTCGGACTTGGTTTTAGAGGCGATTCCCGGTCGTCCCGGTGAATACCAGGGCGATACGATCGCGCAAGTTTCCGGAAGCTACGCCTACAATCTGGCCCGCGATAAGGAGACCAAAGTGAAGTTTGACGTCTCACCTCCTCGCGGCGAACTGTCCGATATCGCACTAAATGAGAAATTGCTAAAAGCGATGACTGCAGAAGCGGGCGGCCGTTTCCTTCGCGAAGAGGATCTGAATGAATTCCCGGATTTAGTTACATGTCAAACGACTGATGCCGTATCGTTAAAAAAAATACCACTGAGTTTTGCCCCAATCATCCTCATTACGCTGGCACTTTTAAGCTCGGCGGAGTGGTTCATCCGGAGGCGCGTGGAGCTTAAGTAGGGCGTATGACAAAAAATCCCCATTCCCATCCGACGGCATCGTTGCTTCCGCGCGATCTACAGATTCGTCTCAAAAGGGTCACCTTCCGACATTATGTGCTCGGCGTTGGAACAGGCGTATCGCGGTTGCTCGCGACCATCTGTTCACTCCTTGTTTTCCAATGCCTCGCGGATTGGTGGTTCGAACTCCCATTCCTCGCCCGATTATTCTTTGCAATAGGCGATTTGGTCGCCATCGCCGCGATCTTCCGATTTTATCTACTGGGCCCGCTGCGCAAATCACTCTCTCGTTCGGAATCCGCACTGCTTATTGAGCGCACCTACCCGCACCTTCAACAAAGCCTGGTTTCTGCGGTTCAATTCGCAGAAGGCGGTCCTCGCTCGACAGCCAATTCACCGCAATTACTGAACATGCTTCTGGCTCGAGCCTACGCGACGACGATCAAGCTCGATCTGAAGAAGGTCGTACCGCTTAAGGACCTCTATCGCTGGATCGCCATTGCGGTGACCGTCTTCATCGCGAGTGCTGGACTCTCGATTTACGGCGGGCCCTCCAGTGTCACTCTTCTCGAACGCGTTTTTCTCTTTAACGTGACGCTGCCCACAAAAACACAGGTGGTCGCGATCACGCGCGATCTGGTCGTTCCTGTCGGAAGTGATGTCGAGATTTCGGCCCATGCAGTAGGCGTCATTCCGCCGACGGGTCGAGTCTCGCTCTCGTACAATGGACTCACCGCACAGGATGCTCTCATCCGACCCTCGACAGATAAACCGACTGTTTTCTCGTACACGATACACAATATTCAAAACCCACTGAGCTACACCTTTTTCCTGAATGACGGCCACGGCGAGACTTTTTCCATTACGCCTAAAACGCCTCCAGAAATATCGGGCATCACCTGCGAACAAGCATTTCCTGCGTACACGAAACTCCCAGATCGCGTGTTGGCCAGCTCCGATCTCTCCCTCTTGATCGGCAGTCATCTCCAAATTAAGGCGCACTCCACCCTCCCACTCAAATCGGCGTCGATCATCGTCAAAGGAACCACCACGCAGACCATTGAAGCCACCGTTCTACCCTCCTCGAATGAAGTCACAGCAGACATTCCTATTAACGATAAGGACATGACGGGATTTGCGGTGCACCTCGTCGATGCCTCCGGCTTCCCCTCTGTCAATGAAACCACCTACCCCGTTACCCCAATTCCCGATAACCCGCCAAACATCGCCGTAACCGATCCCACTGAGGATCATCAAACCATCACCGTACAAGCGACACCGGCGATCGATTTTACCGCCAGTGATGACTACGGGATCGCCTCACTCGTCTTGAAATATCGGATCAGTTTGCCCGCAATTGCCGGGCAGACGACACCAGAAGGCAAAGTCGAGTCGGTTTCAATTCCCCTGCATTCAGCGGACAAACCGTACGAGTGTCTGCTGAATTCGCCGAAGAATCCCGCGTTCCAGGAAGGCGCCACCGTCACCGCTTGGATCGAGGCCACCGATAACAACACAGTCTCCGGTCCTGGCGTAACGAAATCGGATGAGATCCAGTACACGATCGTTTCCCAACAAGATAAACAGGCCGAGATCATCGAGCGACTGAAGCAGAAGGCCTCGGATATCGAAAATTTATCGAATGCCCAACAAAAGCTAAACGACGACCTCCACGAAACCGTCCCCAACCAATAACCCTATGAAAAACAACCCATCCTCCCTACCGATTATCGCTGGTCTCGTGCTATGCCTTGCCGTAGCCCATGGCCAGGCACCTGCGGCACCTACGGTGTCTGCTTCCCCGGATTTGTCCGATATGAGTACGGCAGAGGATTCCCTTCGCAAAGAGGCTGCCTCGATTCAGGATGAGATCAAACAATTGATGCGCGAATCGAAGGCCAACGAGCTCAATAACTCCCAGCTTTCCATGCTCTCGACTAGCTCCGCAGAGCTGACCACGCTGAATAAAGAGGGGCTGCAAAAGGTGATCGATGCACTTGATCGCGCAGCAATCGCTACCGATCCGGCGGCCCGTCGCCAAGCTCTACTTGAGGCGTATCAAGCCCAGAAGGATGTGACCCTCAAGCTCAGGGCCATTGCTCTGGAGATCAATAACCAGGAACTCGCGAACACGCTTCGGCTCAAAATCGAAGGCTTGATCATCCGCCAATCTGCGAACATTCGCGTCACCAAGACGCTGGTGAAATCGGGTCATTCGCTCAATTCACTCGATGTCACGGAAATGACCGAGCATAACCTGCTCACCTCGGAGCAAGCCGCCCTCGCCTCTGAAATCGATCTGCTCTCGAAGGCAATCGCCGCCGCACCGGAGAATACTTCGCCCGATCAGCAAGCTTCACTCAGTAAGGACTTGATCGCCGCATTCGGCCACAGTGATCTGATTCCGGTAAGCCAACAAGCGAGTCAACTGACGATTTCCGGACCATTTCCGGATGCTGCGGCTAAAGAAACGCTGGTGCGGGAAGACCTTACGGCTCTCTTGCGCACGTCGTTTGCCAGCCTGGATCCCGTCACGCGTTTGGAAGAATTGAAGACCGATCTCCAGCAGTTGATCGCCGACCAGAAAGATCTGGTTGAAGCGACCCAAGACGCCGGTCTGAGTGGAAAGATTTTGAGCAGTCGCCAGGCTCGATTAACCGATGTCGCGGCACTGGCTCAGTCGATGATTCAGCCCGCAAATAAAGAGGCTTCTGATCTCATCGGCCAAGCGCAAGACGGCATGACTCAATTGGCGTCTGACCTTTTGGGAGCAAACCATCCTGCCGATATTGTCCCTCGATTTGATCCCGTTCTTGTAAGCCTGAACAGAGCAGCCGAGCTGCTGGATAAAACGCTGGCCGCGGCGCAAGCCGAGCAGCAGCAATCGCCGCTGGCAAAACTCCAACAGCTTCAACAACTGAAGGCTGCCGTGGATCAAGCAAAGAACAATCCGCAAGAGAGTGCGGCGGATCTGCGCAAGCTTCAAGAACAGGCCCTAGCCCCCTCACCCCAGGCCTCCGAGCAGATCGCCCAAGCGGCGGACGCAGCGCAGGCTCCCGCACCCAACGCCGCTGCCGAAAATCAAGCTCTCACGCAGGCCAGCGCGACCCTCCAACAGCAGATGAACGCACTCCAGCAATTGGCGCAAGCGTTTCAAGCACTGAGCCAAGAAGCCCAAGCGCTGGCTCAGGCACAACAAACCGCTGCGGACGCGAATCAAAATCTGCAAGCGCGTGCGACGATGACGCAGGGTTACCTGGGTCTTCAAAACGCGCAACAAGCGGTTACCGCAATCGCGCAAAACGCGTCGCCTGCGGTTCAAGCCCAGCTTCAAGCCGCTGCTCAAGATTTACAAAATGCGTCCAATCAAGCCGTACAAGGACAAGGCCAACCCGCGCAGGCTCAAGATCAACAAGCGATGGCCGCCATGCAACAGGCTCAAGCAGGACTTGCTCAAGCCATGGCGCAGGCTGGTCAGGGTCAAGGTCAAGGTCAAGGTCAGGGTCAAGGTCAGGGTCAAGGTCAGGGCCAAGGTCAGGGTCAAGCAATGGCGCAGAACAGTCAGGGTGGCGGGGGCGGAGCGGGTGCTGCTCCGCAGGAATCGAACCAGGCGATGGGCGGCAGTGGCGGGGCTGGCACCGCGCAGGTCGTGGGTGTTCTCAAGCCCAAAGATCGCGATGCGCTGGAGCAACTTCAATCGGTGAAGTATCCGAGCCAATACTCCCCGCAAATTCAGGCCTACTTCAAGAGCCTCTCCGACTCGAAGCAGTAGCGCTTACCGAGCGATCTGCTTTTCGATGCCGGCCTCGATGCGGTCGGCCGCGTATTGGGCGGCACCCTGAACGGCTGTTGTGGGATTGAGAATCACGTAGATCGGTATCGACTCAAGGAGTGAACTGAGTCGACCCTTGTTGCAAAACGCCTTTAGAAAGCGCCCGCACTGCAGCTTATTTAGGATCTTCGGCGCGATTCCTCCCCCGATGTAGAACCCTCCTACGGACAGCATTTTCAAAGCGAAATTACCGGCTTCGCTCCCGTAATTATGAACGAAGCAATCCATCACCTGCACGCAGACTGCGTCCCGCCCATTTACAGCCGCATCACTAACAGCTGCACCGAGATCACCTTTGGCAATCTGCTCGCGCAGCCAATCCGGCTCCGGTGTTCCACTGCGCTGACGGAAAAAGCGATAGAGGTTCTTCATTCCCATGCCCGAGAGAACCCATTCCCAGCTGACGTGACCTAACTCACCCCGAAGATACTGCAGCAACTCATCGCCAGTCGTGTCGTCGGGTGTAAAATTCGAGTGCCCACCTTCGGTCGCAAATGGGTGATGTCGCTGTCCGTCCCAGAAGAGACCTGCTTCACCCAAGCCTGTACCGGCAGCAATGAGCGCCCGATTACCTTCTTGCGAAAAATCGGCCTTCGGATTCAGGCTGCACATTTCATCCGCCTGAAGCGTGCGAATTCCATGGGCATTCGCCTCCATGTCATTTAACAGCCAAACCTCTTCCAAACCGAGCTGGGTCCGCAGACTTTCGGCTGAAACCACCCAGGGAAGATTCGTCACGTGAACCACACCTTTCCGCACTGGCCCCGCAACTCCCAGGCAGCCGTGTACAGGTTTCTCGAAGCCTTCGGCGGAGGCAGCCGCTAAGAAACGCTTGGCTATTTCCTCCAGGTTTGGATAGCTTCGGCTCGGGTAGGACGCTTGGTAGAGCACTTTTAGTCGGCCCCTCTCTTCAAAACGGACCAGGGCCATATTTGCTTTCGTTCCTCCAACATCACCTGCCAAGATAGTCATACGCGTAGTTAAACCTTTCGACGGCAAAAATACGTCAATCGACGTTCTTGCGCAATAGTGTAGTATATAATATTGCATTACTCTTTAGCGCAATAGACAAGCCAACCCGAAGTAGGCATCGTTCGAATTTAGGGTTTTAATCAATTACCCCCTATCCAAGTGCATCGAGCGGTCCTTTCACTCGCCTGGTCTTGCTAGCGGGTCGATTTGTCGTTCGCTACGCATATGGAAATCTTTTAAGAATTTAATTTACAAAACACGCACGCAAACGTATTGTCGCGAAGGCATAAAAGATCGCCTTACCGACTCAGTTCCCTTCGGAAAACATTAATCTCCCAACACATGAAGCCCTTGGCCCCTACTGCTGATTCACCCGCCAAATCACCGCTCGCCTTTCTGTTTCACGAAGTCGATGTGTTCCTGTCGCATCCCCGGAACATGCGGGTCTTGCTGATTTCGAACTTCGTCTATGCGTTCGTCTTCCCGATTCTCGACCTGTTCGTGACCGCCTATGTCATGCGAAACTCAAACGATACGCGCCTGGTCATGGGCTATCAAATGGCGTTGTACGCGGGCATCCCCTTTGCCTTCTTTCTCAACGGTTACCTGCTGCGCCTCATACCGACGCGCTACCTGTTTTCAGCCGGCATGATTCTCACATCGATCACCATGGCGGCACTGATGTCACTGCCTCAGTTGAACGTTGTCACGATCGGCATCACGGGCTTCCTCATGGGGATGTGCGTGGGCACCTACTGGTCAAATCGCGACTTCCTGGCGCTCTCCAGCACAGAAGATTCAAATCGAAATTATTACTACTCGCTGGAATCGTTTTTCGGAACGCTTTGCGGACTGATCGTGCCCGCCTCCGTCGGCTGGTTTATTCACGAGGCCACAACTTTACAGTGGTTCGGGCCTAATCAGTACTTCTCCTATTACATACTCACGGCCTTTGTATTCGCTCTTTCCTGTGCGGCTTCTTTCTTTGTCTGCCAGGGCGATTTCGCCAATCCGAGGCCAACTCGCTTTGTATATTGGAACTTTCACCGACTTTGGTATCCCGTGCTCGGGATGTCGCTGCTCAGAGGCTTGGCAAACGGGTTCTCAACGGCCGCTCCGATCATCCTGGTGGCGAGATTAATGCATGGAGAAGAGGCCGTTCTGGGCACGATGCAGAGCATGGGGATGTTTGTCGCTGCGGTCGGCATGTACATCATCGCTCGGGTAGCGAAACCGGAACATCGCTTGAAGATTCTAACTGTGGGGCTCGTGCTTTACATGGCAGCGACCGTCACGCATGCGATCCTGTTTAGCGCTGTCGGCGTCGTCATCTACTTCTTCCTTCAACTGCTCTGCCGACCACTGATCGAAACCGTTGTCTGTCAAACGGTTTTCCGAGCTATCGATACGCTGGAAAAAATCGAAAACAGGAACTCCTTTACCTACATTTTCAACAATGAGTTCGGTCTATTGGCGGGCCGCTTATTCGGCGGATTTCTGTTCATCGCCGTGGCGTACTACGATGAGACGATTGCGTTGCGCTACGTGCTCCTGGCCATTTCGACGATGCAAATCGGAATCTACTTTTGCTGTAAGCATATCAATGAAGAGTGCGCAGTATTGAACAAATAGGGTCACTATTCCGACTCTCCAGGGAGCCGTCTGGGGATGAGTGCTTTACAGATGCCTCGGAGCACCTTCACGAACCGGTGGAGCACGTTTCAATTGAGCGCCAAAGGCGCGATCCATAACAAAGCCTGGTATGAGGGCGGGTGATAACCCGTCCGAAGTGCCATGTACCCCACCCAGGAGTTAGAGTTCCAAACGAACGGTAATCCGCCGCCTCCGGTCGTCTATCTCCCCACTCGCGCAACAAAAGCTGCGGAATTCATCAAACCACCCGATTTTCTTTCATCACGGTCGAGTACCATTTCGCACTCGTTTTCGGAGTGCGTTTTTGGGTTTTGTAATCGGTGTAGCAGAGGCCAAAACGAATCGAGTAACCGTCAGCCCATTCGTAATTGTCCATGAACGACCAACAGAAGTAACCATCCACCGGCACACCATCACCCACGGCCCGATGCAGTTCCAGCAAGTATTGCCGCAAATAATCGCGCCGATGGAGATCCACGATCTCTCCATTTTGATCCGGCTCTTCCACCGCACCATAGCCGTTCTCAGTAATATAGATGGACTTTGCACCGTAGAGTTCTGCCGTGAGTCGCGTGCCCCAATAAATCGATTGCGGCGCTGTTTTTAGCCAACCCTTGAATGTCGTTTGTGGGTAACCGGGCGGATACTTCAGAATTTCGTATCCCCGCTTGGAATCGGCGGCGCGGACAAACGAGCCAGTGTAGATATTCAGACCCACGAAATCGGTGGGAAGCCCGATCAATTCGAAATCGCCATTGGCCACGATCGGGCGATCGGCCCCGCAATCCTCAAGGAAATCGTCTGAATATTTACCGTTCGATACAGCCCCGAGAATCCGGTCGTTTTCGAAAAGAAACGCGGCTTGAGCAGCCCGAATATGCGCTTCCGTCTCCTCCACCGGCATGAAGGAATCGAGGTTATCCGTGAGACCCACGCGGGCCCCAGCGCCGCCGAAGTCCCGGACAGCTTTCACGCCGTAACCATGCGCTAAAATGGCGTGGTGAACCGTTTGATTCACCACTTGTTTCGTTTCGCGGATGCCTGGTGCTTTATCCAACACCTCTGCGTAGGCCAGTATCGTAAAACAGCGGATCTCATTCAGCGTAATCCAGTTTTTCACCTTGCCAGAAAATTCCTTCACGATCACTTCTGCGTATTGGCCGAACGCTTCCGCCGTTCGCCGATTTCTCCAGCCGCCCTCAGCCTCCAGCGTCTGCGGCGTATCCCAGTGAAACATCGTTATCCAAGGCGTGATTCCGTTCTCCTGCATCGAATCGAAAAGTCGGTGATAAAAATCGAACCCCTTCTGGTTCACCTTGCCCACGCCATCCGGCAAAATGCGCGGCCAAGCAATGGAAAGGCGATAATGCTTAACGCCCATCTCACGCATCATCGCGAAGTCTTCCGGATAGCGATGGTAGTGGTCGCACGCGATCTCCGGTGTATCCCCGTTATGAACGCGCCCCGGTTCACGCGAGTAGACATCCCAATTTGACACCCCTTTACCGTCGAGGGTTGCGGCACCTTCGATCTGCGTGGCGGCGGCGGCGACGCCCCAGACAAAGCTTTTGGGGAACGCGATGGGAACGGACTGAATGCTCATGAATTTGATTTCTGACTGTAAAAGATTAAGAGGAAATACGGGTTAGTACGGGCCGAGCATAAACTCGTCCCTGCGTAACTGTAAATCTTTTTACCCTTTATTCCCAATAACGCACAGCGCTTATAAAAGCGAGTTGATCCGATTGAACAGCGCTTCAAATCGGTCCAAAGTCGCGGTATCGGCCGGTTGTGGATTGGCGGCCAACCACATCGCTGGAAGGTAG
Source organism: uncultured Verrucomicrobiae bacterium (assembly GCA_963743595.1). GTDB lineage: Bacteria > Verrucomicrobiota > Verrucomicrobiia > Methylacidiphilales > UBA1321 > CAVURW01. Next base: position 18,495 of record CAVURW010000256.1, on the reverse strand, counting down.
CTATTAAAAGCGGGCTTGAGCTCAATTTCGTTCGCTTCCAAATAGGCTTCTACTCGAGTCAAAAGCTTCTCTTTGGCAGGGAGATCGCTCTCTTTAGTGAGCTTCGCGAATTTCTTGCCGTAGGCGCCTTGCAATTGTTTGAGATAAAGTTCGGGCGAAATCAAATCCTCCAGATCTGCCAACCGGGTGCTCGCCTTCTTCTCTTTTTTACTGGCATGGCTTGGATCGAGAACCGATCCATAATTCACGATCGACTTCTGTTTGACAGCTGATTCGATTTTGCTCTCTGATTGCGCAACACCGTCATGGAGAATGACGATGTCCATCCGTGTCGTGTTGGCTAAAGCGATGAACGTAACCGCTTTATCGAGCCCACCCATGGGGATGACGAGAATATCCTCTCGCAGCCCCTTCTTACCGGCTTGCTCCAATTGAGCTGAAAAGTATTTTAGATAGAGCAGCTCAGCGGCACTCTTCACGAGCAGATTCTTTTTGCCGATAAACAGGTTCTCCGCCATCGCGTACCCCATGACGGCCTGTAGGGGAAACAGTGTCCGTTTATTCGACTCCGCGACCGCTTCAGAGACGATTGTTCCTAAATCATGTCGATCTTCCACCAGGCGACAGCGGTGGAGAGAATCGCTCTTTATCATAAACGGGGAATGGGTGCTATAGATCACCTGATGCTCTCGGCAAAGCTGGTCGATGTAGGTGAGCAAGTCGCCCTGAGCCAGTGCGTGGAGGCTGAGCCCCGGTTCGTCTAGTAGTAGAATGGGTGGAACCGTATCTTTCTCCTGAATGGTATCGAACCAAACGATAAAGCTGAAAAACCAGATAAAGCCTTTGCTGCGTTGATTGAACGGAACGCTCACCCGATGTCGCGTGTTTCGAATGCGAACGTAGAGATTCGGGCCGGTGTTAAACGGCGGGAGATCTTTCGGATCTGTACGAATATCGAATTCCACCTGGAGATCCTTATTCTGCTGCCAATAACGAAAAATATTATCGGTGATCGAGTTCGAGATACCCTCTAATTTCGCCTTAATCTCCTCGTAGCCGTTCGGGGAATTCAACTCTTCCAGTGAGACGCCAGCCATCGTCAGCAGACTGAGAGCCGTCTTCATATTTGGCGCTAGATCGCGCGAATTTCTATTTTGGATGAGTTCTTGAAGATTAATCTTGCCCGGCAATAAGTAGTAGTCGTCAAAGTAGTAGAACTTTGGCTGCCAACGATTGACCAATTTCGACCAGACCTCGTAGGTGAGCAGGTTTATCCAACCTGTCATGTTCGGTTGAAATCGTGTAAACCATTCATTCGATAAACGGCACGCTTCATCTGTTGTGTCAGATTGCAGACGGTAGAGCGCATCCCGAATGGTTTTACTGCCTTCTAATAACTTCTTCAGTGAGTCCGAGTACTCATGACGTTCAAGAAACTCTATAACAAATGCTTCCTCATCGATTGTAAAATTATTGAAGCTTTGATTGGCGTAATTGTAGACAACAGAAAATGTCGAAGACACCTTCACCTTCAACCCGATCAGCTCATCGATTTCCAACAATTCTTTATCGGAAAACGAGTAGGTAAGATCGAGCACAGGTTGCGGTTCGCGGTCATGTCGCCGTTGATACTCGCTCAAATGTCGCCGTGGATAATCTTCCATCACCGAGAAATAGCGATTATTTTCAGAGGAGAGTGCTTTACTGAGAGCTTCTAAAAACGCCGTTTTGCCGGACTCATTCTGACCGACTAGCACGGTAATATCCTTTTCAATGGATACTTCCGTCGAATCGTCGATGGAGCGGAACTTCTTAATGCGAACTTTTGTTAACAACATAGGTCAAGTCGTGTGATGCTAGCCTGAACACCGCCGATTGCACCAACGAAAAGTCACCCTGAGAACTTTGTCCTTGTGATTGCGCCTCACAACGGCTACAGCCCTACGGTGCCTGAAAACATTCTCGCGGATTTCTTTTTTGTTGAGAAATCGTCCCAAGAACAGTTGCTAGCTAACTCGACGATAGGAGATCACCCCGTTTAAAAGCAGTCGGCGGTGCATCGAATCCTCGCAGGCAAGTGCCTCGGCTCGACGCCAAATCTGCTCGATTAATCCAATTTTTATGAAACCCGCAACAGAACTTTTTACCACCGCGCATTACGTCACCGTGCTGAAGCCTCACCTTCCGGCGAACGCTTTCCGACCGGATGCGCGCCATCTTTTTCGTGTCGCCCTCCAGGCCTTTTTGCTTTCGGCCTCCTACTACGGAATGCGTGAGGCTCCCCTGTGGACCGGGCCATTCTTCGCGCTCTTGGCGGGCTCCAGCATCGCTTGCCTCGGTTTTCTCGCCCATGACGTGAGTCATCACTCCGTGGTTCGCTCCAAGTTTTGGACGCAGGTGCTGGAGCTATTTCTTTTCGGGGTAAATCTCCTCCCACCAACGATGTGGAAGCGAGTCCACATCCAGACGCATCATGCCGAGACCAATACGGTAAATGACCCCGACCGTCGGTTCATGAAGGAAGAACACTCCCTCCTGAATGAAACGTATATCCATATCTTTCATCCAGGGAAAGTTAAGTTTTTCCCCAGATTGATGATCATTTTCGGGTTCATACCTTATATAGTGAGGAATGTGTACGCCTCCTTTTTGGAGGGCTCGAGCCGGCCTTCCATTGTCCCAGCTAAGCCGTCATATACATCGAGTCAGAGGCTCATGATATTTCTGGAGATCGTTTGGATCGCCCTCGTTCAATGTCTCATCTTCGAGGCCGTGGGCGGTGATTGGCTCCGTTATTTTATGATCAGCCCTGTTGCCGTCTCCGTCGCATCGGGAGTAGGGATGGCGTACATTTACACACAGCACTTCTTAAATCCACATTGCGCCCATACAGACCCAGTCGTCGGCTCGACCTCCATCATCGTTCCGACTTGGCTCGATTGGTTTCATAATAACTTTTCTTATCACACGGAACATCATGTCTTCCCTGGAATGAACCCGAGTTATTACCCGCTCGTTTCACGCCTCCTGCTGGAACACTTTCCTGATCGCTACCAGCGCATTACGTTTTATGAGGCGTGGTGCCGTCTGTGGAAGATGAACGATTACGTGAACGAGTAGGGCTCCCTCGGGCTCTTGATCTACTCTGTTTGCCCAAGCAATGTGGGCTTGTACCCGCCTTTGGATCTGAAGAACATCAGCATCGCCAGATAACAAGCGAAGGTGAATGCCGGGAACATGGACATCTTTCCGAGAGCGTTGAATTTGCCGGCCGTTTCTGCAGAGGCGAGTTCGGCTACCGATTTCTCATCGGTGATCGCTGACCTTTTCACTGGGTCGATCGCCACGTAAGCACCGAGCAGGTAATCGCTTTTCATCGTCACTTGGTCGTAAAGCGCCGAGTCCCTTTCGTGCAATTGCTGCGTCGTCGAGCTCTCTTGCATGTAGCCAAGAAATGGTGCACCGAGAATGCCCACCGCGAGCATACCGATTCCGCCCATCGCGTTGAGAGTGAGTGCGCCACCCTTTGGACACTGTTCGGAAGTGAGCCCTAGAATCGTCGGCCAGAAAAAGGTAATTCCCACGCCGAAGAGCGTAGCCGCAGCGAAGATCGTTGCCATGCCCGCATGAGCGGTTTGAGCGAGCGCCAAAATGCCCAGCCCAGCGAACGCAGAACAGGTCGCCAACAACCCCACTGGTGAAAACCTGTGGATGAGCGGTCCCGCACAAAAGCGTAAAATCAGCATGATGCTCGAAGTGTAAACCAGCACCCACGCGGAGTTGTACCCAGCTGCTTTCATCGGCTCTTCCATCAATGCGGTAATCCAACCGTTTGTGCCAAGTTCAGTCGTTGCTTGGGGCATCATAATGATGATCAGCGCCGCCAAAATCAGGCGACCAAAAGAGCGCGTCAGTACCAGAAACGTAACGACAACGATGCCCGTTAAACCCCAAACCATGAGGCTGCTCCAGCCAAAGACTTGTCCGAGCTGCGCAAAGACCAAACCGAAGCCGACGAACGCCCCGAATGCGCCAAGTTCCGTAAGCATATCGATGTAGCTGACCCCAGCCTGCTCCCGCTCACTCCTCGGAAATGGCTTCGATACAAGAATCAGAAAAAACGTCACCGCCGGAACCAGAATCAGGCCCAATTGAATGCGCCAGTCCGGATTATTCGCCAGGGCGATGGTGCATAGACCGCCGATAACCAGCCCGCCTGGCCAACCGGCATGCAGACGATTCAGCCACTTCGTCTTCTCGGTATTGAACATCGTCGTCACGATCGGATTCACGTACGACTCCACGCTGCCATTGCCCAAGCCGAGAATGATACTGCCCCAGTAGAGCAATTGGTACCCCCGCTTTTGGGCTGCGAGATCAACGTAGGCCACGTCGTGCACCATGAGATACGCCTCATACGCCAAGGCTGCATAGATGAGATAACTCACAAAAGAGAAGATCATCGCCGCCCTATACCCAATGCGGTCGATGAACAGGCTGAAGACGATAATGCTCACGCCAAACGGCCAGATCCCCGCCCCAACGAGCTCGCCGACGGAGACTTTATCGAGACCAAATTCAGTGGCAAATTGAGGACCTGTGCACAAAATAATCCGGCTAATGAAGGCGTAACTGGTGGTGATCAAGGCGATAAAACAGCCCCAAAAGAAGAGATAATCGGCGCGCTTGTCCATTTATGTAAACAAAATAAACCAGAATTTGGCTCTGCACACAACGCTAAAGTACACATTTGACCGTCACGTCGGGAACATTAGAGCAAAGTGGGGAAGCTGGTCGAGCTCAGCAGGCATCACGAAGAACCGCGCCGAACCGCCATCACGTCAAAGGCGAAAACGGTTGCCAAGACCAGTCCAACTGCTGTGGCGATTAAACCGGTCCAGAGCGTGGCGTGCGAGCCGACTTGTTCACTGATGCTGGGCTGAGATTTAACGTACATGATATCAATCGAGCTGCCGTTCTGAGTGGAGCTGTATGTCTCATAGCTAACGTCTGCGTTACCATTTTCGCTGACCCCCGCCTCGGTGGTGTATTGATAGTCCAGGGTGTACGTAGGACCGTGTCGACCGGAGTGTTCGTGGTGATTCGTGACTTGTCCCGAGACGACAGCACCATCCAAGGAGAACAGGATCGATTCGTAGAGGCTGTATCCACCCAAGGCGAAGGCAATAAGTGCCGCGATTGGAAAAATAATCATTCGAAGGATACGTCGCATAGCGATGGCCTAGCAGAAAAAGCAGGCAAGTCCATCGGAATCCCACGCGGGTAAATCGAGCTCTCAGTCGCACTCGGCTTGAGACTTGCGCTTTCTCCGGATTGGCAACAGCCTAACGTAACTCGTGCTCTCCTCCCGAACCTAGCCAATGACCATCTCGTTAAGAAATATCTTGATTTGGTTAACTCTCGTAGTCTGCTTAGCGGGGTCTATCTGGTGTTTGAGGTGGTATGACCGGGGGTTAATCGAGATCCTATCCGACGCTTTCCATTCCTCGGACGTAACATCAAAGGCCACGGACAGAGTGGCCATTCGTGTCACTGTTTGCGTTCAATTATTCGGGTTTTGTTTTTTTATCGCCCAGGTTTGGCTGACGGTGCGAGTAGCGATTCATCGAGGTAAATGGCCGCTATTCATTTCCTTTTTCGCCCTGTTTATTCCTGTAGTGATTCCGATAATAGTTTGGTTGTTCCCGAAACCCGATTCCGACGTTCCTGTGCGCTCAAAACTACCCAGGAATGCAGCACTGTTGTCGGGGATGTTGTTTCTCCTCAATAATGGAATCATTGTTTGGGCGGCTCTGAATCCCTCGTCGGAAGCATATTTCGACACGGGTCTCGAGTATGATGAGGGGCTGAATGGTCATCCGAAGGATTTGGCAAAGGCGTTAGCGAATTACAGTTTTGCTGCAGACCAGGGGAACGGTTCTGCTGAAGTGAATCTAGGTCTGTTTTACATGGATGGAGACGGGGTTCCCGTTGACGAGACGGAGGCAGAAAGATTGTTTCGAAAGTCGATTTACGAGCACAACAGTTCTGACGGGCTGGTGAACCTCGGGTTATTGTGTCGAAGGCAGGGAAGATTTGATGAGGGTGCTGAGCTGATAAAAAAATCGGCTGAATTGGGCAACCCGAGGGGAGAAGCTTTTTACGGTCGCACGCTCATTCAAAGTAATCCCGCTGATGCGAAAATGTGGCTTGATAGGGCGGTGGCAAAGAACGATGCCTGGGGTTATGGCTTTAGGGGAGCTTTGAAGGATTATGAGGGAGACGTAACCGGGGCGTTTGAAGATTTCAAAAAATCGGCGGATGGCGGGTCGGGTTTAGGGCAGGAACTTTTGGCTCAGTGCTACTTCTTGGGACAAGGTACTCCCAAAGACATAGGGCTGGGCCTAAAATCACGACTAAAAGCAGTCGATCAACACTACCCTATAGCGGAATGTAACCTTGGGCTCGACTGCGTGGATGGGACGAATGGCTGTCCTAAGGACTTACCAACTGCTGTGGAATTATTGAAGCGGGCTGCAAATCACGGAAGCGGCCAAGCAGCGTTTGCGCTCGGGAAAATGTTTTTAGAGGGAGTAGGAGTCGCAAAAAATTTAGATGTTGCTGACAAACTTTTTCATAGAGCAGTGACGTTACAATTTGTAGAAGCCTATTACTATATCGGGGTATTTAGTCAGAATAAGAACGAGTTCGAAACCGCTTTAGAAGCTTTCTTGAGAGGTGCTCAGGCAGGAATACCGAAATGTGAAGGTGCTGTAAGCCTCTACTACATGTTAGGTCGGGGAACGCCGGTAGATGAGCAAAAAGGTGTGAGCTGGGCTCAAAAAGGGGCTGCTCAGGGTGATCCCGTAGCGGAAGGTCAATTAGCACGGGCTTACTGCAATGGGATTATTGTTGAAAAAGACCAGGCAGAAGGTGCTGCTTGGTATAGGAAAGCCGCTACTCAAGGTAATATCGAAGCTGAGTGGCATTACGGAGTGATTTTGCTACACGGTGATGGCACTGGGACGGATGAAACAGCCGGGCTGCAGTACTTGCAACTTGCCTCAGCCGCTGGCGAAGTCGGCGCTATGCTAGAAATTGGGAAGAGTTATGCGACCGGGCTAGGAGTGAAACAGGATTTTGCTAAGGCAAAGGAATTCTACCAGAAAGCTGCAAGGCTGGGCTCAAGCGAGGCCGCGAAACGCTTGCAAGAACTTCCAGCTGAAGAACCATCTCCAGCCCCGCCTTCGCCTTCGCCATGACGAGCAGGCCAGCAGTAAACGCTACTCACCCGCATTGATCCGCACGTATTCCTCCGTGAGATCGGTCGTTAAGATGCTGTACTCGCCGTTGCCGGAGTGAAGGTGCACCGTAATCGTGAACTTGCCCTTGCTGAGCACCTTTTTCAGCTTTTGGATCGGCGTATTGCTCGCTTGGCCACTGGCCACAGCCACCAATCCATCGAAGAAAATCTCCACGAGTTCCTCACGCACCTTCGCACCGCTATAGCCGAGAGCGGCCATGATTCGGCCCCAGTTCGGATCGCCACCCACCCACGACGTTTTGATCAGCTCCGAGCACGCGATTGCCTCGGCAGCCAACTTCGCGTCATGCGAATTCGCCGCGCCCTTCACCACCACATCCACAACGCGCGTGATCCCCTCGCCGTCTTCCACGATCATCCGTGCTAGTTTCCGCATCACATGGGTCAGCGTCTTTTGGAACAGCTCAAATTGCGGGTGATAACTCTTCAGCTCTTCGGTGCCGGACATTCCGTTTGCGAGCACGATTACCGTGTCGTTCGTGGAGGTATCGCCATCCACAGAAATCCGATTGAACGAGCTCTCCACCGCCTCAAAAACACAGGTCCGTAGGGCCGTCTTCTCAACGCATGCGTCGGTGGTGATCACACAGAGCATCGTGGCCATGTTGGGGTGAATCATCCCGGCACCCTTCGCCATTCCGCCGATTGTCACCTTCTTGCCATCAATCTTGATACTCGTGCCAAATTCTTTCCGGCGCGTATCCGTCGTCATGATCGCCTTCGCCGCGCTTTCGCCGTCATCTGCGGTCACCTTTTGCGCCGCTTTTTTAATCGCTTTACGAATCAACGGCATCGGCAATTGGATCCCGATACGGCCTGTCGAGCAGACCAGCCACTCCTTCTCTTTCGACTCAAATTCTTCCGCCGCCAGCTTGATCATCTCCTTGGCATCGCGGATTCCGTTGAGACCCGTGCATGCATTCGCACAACCGGAGTTCAGAATAACGCCGCGAATCTTCCCGTTCTTGGAATGCTTCATCGAGACCTTCACGGGCGCAGCCTTCACTGCGTTCGTGGTGAATGTCGCCGCCACTTCCGCAGGCACGTCTGAGACGACAATGGCCAAATCGCGATCTCCATTGACCTTGATTCCCGCCGAGATACCCGTCGCTCGAAACCCCAGTGCCGATGTGACTCCCCCGCCCTTTATAATTTTGGCTTCCATATATTTTGTATCTACAAGTCAAGAACCTCGTTATCCCCATCGGCTCTGGTGGGCTACAGTAGCCCTAAAGTCTCCTGAAAACCGAACATCAAATTCGCGCACTGAATTCCCTGCGTCGCATTCCCCTTTCCGAGATTATCGATCGCTGAGAATAACATTAGCCGGTTCGTCCGAACATCCACTTCCGCCGAAACCTGAATGCGATTCGATCGTAAGACCGAGCGCGATTGCGGTACTTGCCCGGCTGCAAGCACTTCCACGAACGGCTCGCTTCCGTAAGCCTCCCGTAAGACCGCTTCGGCTCCATGCCGTGGCAAGTCCCGAGTCAGTTTCGCGGTCGTCGTTGAAATCATTCCTCGATGTACCGGCACTAAGTGCGGGATGAACGTGATGCGCACGGCTTTACCCGCAGCCAGGGAAAGCTCCTGTTCAACTTCACCAATATGCCGGTGTTTTGGCACGCCATACGCGTGGAAATTCTCGGCCACTTCGCCGAAGAGCAGTCGCATCTCCAACTTACGGCCCGCTCCGGAAACGCCTGAAATGGAGTTAACGACTACGGTTTCCGGGTCAATGAGACCAGCTTTCAGAAACGGTACCAGCGGCAGGATGATACTCGTGGGAAAGCAGCCCGGCGCGGCGACCAGCTGAGACTGCTTTAACCGCTCCCGATGCACTTCAGGCAGTCCATAGACAGCCTCGCCTAGCAACTCGGGGGCTGGGTGATCGTGATCGTAAAATTCTTTGTAGACAGCGGGATCGGTCGTTCGAAAATCGGCACTTAGATCGACCACACGCTTACCCGCTTTTCGCAGAACCGTGGCAAACGGAGCCGCCGTTCCATGAGGCAGTGCCAAGAAAAACAACTCCGCCTGATCAAGCAGACCCGATTCCAGAGAGGCATCTGTAAAACAAATCGACCCAACATCCTTCGGCAGCCCGTCGACCAACGAGGAGAGCGGCTGCCCTGCGCTTTGACGGGATGTCACCGCCACCAACTTGAAGGCCGGATGGCGAGCCAAATAACGAATAAGCTCCTGTCCCCCGTAACCGGAGGCACCTAAAACCGCAGTAGCGACAGTAGTCACTGGGCTCTCCAGGTGTAACGGTTTCGCCGAAAAGATTAGCGCTTGGAGAACTGGAACCGCTTTCGCGCACCGGGTTGACCAGGCTTCTTCCGTTCCTTCTCGCGAGGATCGCGGCGAAGCAAGCCAGGCTTCTTCAAAATCGGACGCAAATTCGCGTCAACTTGGATCAAAGCGCGAGCCAGAGCCAAGCTCAAAGCACCTGCTTGACCCATCAAACCACCACCGTGAGCACGCACGGTTACGTCAAACTTCTTCGCAGAGTCGGCCACCCGCAGCGGCTGCAGGGCGAGCATCTTCATCGCGTCGGTCGTGAAATACTCGTCAAATTCCTTGCCATTCACTTCCATTTTGCCTTGGCCAGGAACCATCTTCACACATGCTACAGCCCGTTTCCGACGTCCTGTCGCCCCAATAAAATTTGTTGCTACCATCGTATCCTCCTATTATTTCAATGACACCAGTTGAGGAGCTTGCGCTTCATGCGGATGCTCAGAACCCTTATAGACATGCAGTTTACGCAAGATCGTGCGGCCCAGTCGGTTATGCATGACCATGCCCTTTACGGCACCTTCTACAATCAGTTCCGGGTGACGTTTCCGGCGATTCTTGGCCGTTTCTTCCTTATGCCCACCAATGTAGCCCGAGTAGCTCATGTACTCTTTTTGGACTTCTTTGTTACCCGTAAAAACCGCTTTCTCTGCGTTGATAATCACTACAAAATCACCCGTATCCACGTGATTCGTGAACTGAGGTTTGAGTTTGCCACGGAGGAGAACAGCGGCACGCTCGGCCACACGCCCCACCACTTGGTTACTGGCATCAATTAAGTGCCATTTACGGTCAATTTCTTCGGCTTTCGCACTAAACGTTTTCATCGGGAGCCCGCGAGTAGATCAAAACAAGCCGTGCATGTCAAAGACTTTATGAATCTTTTGTCTACACTAATAACCCGCTGCCACCCACTAAATCCCACGCAGTTTTTCTGCGATCGCTCTGCGGTAGGACTCAGCTGCCAGCCAGCCGCCCTGCGCCTTTGCCAGCGTCTCTTCATATTCGCAGGCAGGACGCGAATCCGCCGTAATACCCGCGCCAACACTCAACGACAAGAGACCCGCTTCTAAAATCATTGTACGTATCGCGATACTAAACGCCGCGTCGCCGTTTGCATCGAAATAGCCGATCACCCCGGTATAAATCCCGCGCTTCACCGGCTCCAATTCCTGGATGATTTCGCACGCGCGGCGTTTCGGCGCACCGCTGATCGAGCCTCCCGGAAGACACGCCACCACCGCCTCCAGAGGCGTTACCCCCCGCCGCATCTCACCTTCCACGGTAGAGACCAAGTGAAACACATGCGCAAATCGTTCCAGTTGAAGGAGTTGGCTCACACGAACAGTCCCATATTCACACACACGCCCCAGGTCATTTCGCTCCAAATCCGTAATCATCACCAGCTCAGCCTGTTCCTTGGGATCGGTGATCAGTTCAAATGCATTTTGCTCATCCACAACGGGATCGCGACTGCGTGGGCGTGTTCCTTTAATCGGTCGTGTGATCATGTGGCGACCTTGAATCTTCAAAAACAGCTCCGGTGACGCCGATAAGACCTGGAGATCGGCGCAATCAAAAAACGCCCCGCCGGGGGCAGGACTTCGACCCAACTGATGCTCGAATAGATCGTACGGATTTCCGGTAAATGCGGTCGTAAACCGTTGAGCCAGATTCACTTGGTAAACATCGCCGGCGGCAATGTATTCCTGCGCCCGGATCACCATCCGCTCATAAGCGGCCCGCTCCATACCCGGCTTCCATGCCACCTCCGCTTCTGGGCCCATGAGCTCATCCTGCGCCCGTTTTTTTCGACGCTGCCACAACTTGCTGAACCCCGTCTCCGGGAGCGAACTGACGCTTTCGAACAGAGCAAACCGATACTCGCCCTCGTAGGTGAAGTAGCCCGCCACCACCGCTTCCGGTACGCCCGTATCGCGCGTCCGCCTTGTGGCATATAACCGTTCCAGCAACTGCTCGAGCTCACCCAGATGCGCAAAATCCCCGCGCGCCACATCGGTGGGCCGATCCCCCTGGAGAATCGTCCCCGGCATCATCCATGAATTGAACGAAAACATTAAGCTCCACAAGATAGCACGGCCAGCCGAAACGCGCGACGTTCTTCAAACCAGAACTCATTTCGGACTTTTTTTGGATGACGGAGTCGGGGGCTGAGACTTCCGCCTCTGCTCTTTAAGCTGATCGTCCATGGGCTGGCGCTGACTGAACGTCGGCTTCGTGGCGCTCCCAGAGGTGAAACTGATCGCGGTGCTGGGTCGCGTCATGTACTTGGCTGAGTAATTGGCCTGTTTCATGTCTTTGGCACCAAACCCGCCTGTCTCGCTCAGCCGTTTCAGAAAGTCCTGGAGGATTTTGAGTCCATCTTGAATTTTGTCGTCTAGCTTATAGGCCAAAATACTCTCCAGCGCCTCCTGCAATTTCTTCTTCGCTTCGTCCACCTTGTTATTGCGCGCAGCTTCGGTCGCCTCCGCTAGCGCCTTACCTGCCCTCTGGACCGCAATCCAGCTGACCGTCTGCTCATTCACACGAACGTCTTTCGGGTTTTGCGTGGCCGAAACACGGATTAATTGCTCATGGCTGGCAGAGGAAATTCGCGCCGCAGTCATCTCGTCCCACAGCACCTCCACTTTCATGAGCGGGCCGTCCTGAAGCGTGGTCATCTGCGCGCCGGGATCTGGAAAACGCATCACGTCCACCATCAGCACCAGCGCCCGTTCCTCGCCGCTCGTAAGATCGCCGATCGCTATTTCCGTGCGTCCATCCGGCAACCTCACCTGCGGGTAATCGCTCAATTGCGCCCAACGCTCGCAGCAATCCATCGCCCCCACGCGAATCCGAACATTCTGCGCTGTGATCGCCTTCAGTCCGTCCAATTCTTGCGCAAAGATCAGTGGCAATTTCTCCGGTGAATCGGCGTCGTGGAAATTCCCGCGCGACACCTTGGACAGTTCCGAGAGCAGTTGCTCATCGTAATTGAGACCGAACCCCACGGTCGTCGTCGTTACGCGATCCAGCTCCAGCCCGCTCGTCACGATTTGCGCCACCTGCGTCGGTTCCGTCACACCCACATTGAGATGACCATCGGTCAGCAACACCAGGCGTCGACGCATTTTCCGTTCTGCCTTTTTCAATTCGTCTCGACCGAGCATCCAACCCGCCGTCAAATTCGTCGAGCCAGCCACCTGCAATCGAGCGATCACATCCACCAATTTCTGCGTGTCCCTCACGCGATCGAAGGGAATCACCACATGTGCCGTATCGTCGAAGGCGATTAAGGAAAAACCGTCGCCGGGCCGCAGATTCCGCACGATGAGCTGGCACGCCTTCTTCGCGTTCTCAAACGGCTCGCCTTGCATCGATCCGCTTCTGTCCAGGACAACGCAGAGCGCCACTCCGGTCGCGTCTGGGCGCTTTCTTCAGCGGTTAATTGAATGAGCAGGTGAACGGGACGATCGGCTGTTCTGAGGATGGTCTGGTAATCGAGTTGAGCTTGAATTTTCATGCCCACATCTTAAGGAGTCGCAGGGACATCCAGAGACCCTGCCAAAAAGAAACCACTCTTTTTTACACGAAGTCGATTTTTCTCGCTCGCGCTGTCTATTAACCCACGGCAATGTTATACACAAGTCATGGCCCGGACCAAACGCGCGACCACCCCTCCCCGGTTACTTAATACGCGACCGCCGCTGGAGCGGATGATGAAGATTTTTCACGAGCTAAAGAGTAATCGCTACCCGAATCGTATGACCCTTGCTGGCGTGGTCGAGGCGGCCGTGAAGACAATTCAGCGCGACATCGATTTCATGCGGGATCGCATGCAAATGCCTATCGAGTATGATCGAGATCGGAGAGGCTACTACTTCACAGAACCGATGGAGCAATTTCCACTGGTACAGCTCACGGAGGCCGAGCTGGTCTCCGTCTTTGTAGCGCAAAAAGCGCTCATTCAATACAAGGGCACCTCATTTGAAGCGCCGTTAAAAAGCGCGTTTGACAAATTAATCAGTGGGTCGGGCGGCACATTCGAAATCTCCTGGGAAGATCTTGACGCGTCTATCGCGTTTCGTGCGCCGGAAGCGCTTCCGCCTGACACGAAAATCTTTCAGGTGGTGAGCGAGGCGGTCAAGCTCAGTAAAATGCTCACGTTCGACTACAAGAAGCTCGAATCGAACATCTACGAGCCACGCCGACTCGAGCCGTACCAGGTGCTTTGCTTTCGGAATCAGTGGTACTGCATCGGTCACGATCTCGATCGAGACGCCATGCGCACGTTTGTTCTTTTTCGAATGAAGAAGCCACATCTGGGCGTCGAAGGATTCCGGAAGCCGCTGAATTTCTCGGCGCAAAAGCACTTCAAGAACAGCTTCGGCATCTTTTCAGGCTCAGACGGTAAGCCGCAGAAAGTGCTGATGCGTTTTGACAGCACCACAGCTCAACACATCCGCGAGCGCGTGTGGCACGTGAGTCAAGAAATCCAGGAGCTTTCCAATGGTGAGCTGGAGCTAAGCGTTACGGTAAATAGCTTTGTCGAAATTGAAGCGTGGATCATGAGCTGGGGTGACCACGTCCAAGTGCTCGAGCCGAAAGAGCTGGTCAATCGCCTGCGGGATCGCGCGCGACGAATGCTTAGCAAGTATGAGGCGACTCCTTAACGACCGCCCCAACTAACCGACTCAAAAGAGGCTGAAGCGCTGCCCCCCGATTCCGATAAAAAGCGGTTCCTGGAATACGAATAAATTCCCAGCCCATGTCCTCCAAGAGGCACCGCCAGTAGAGCTCGCGAGTAATCTCGTCGGGTGTTTGATGATTCCGCACTCCATCCAATTCGAGGGCAACTCGCGACGAAGCTCCCTCCACGAGCAGATCAATGCAGAGTTGCCCGATCCGAAGATGTGGTTTTACGCGGTAGCCCAATTGCTGAAGTTCTTTCGAGACCTCTTTCTCAAATTCAGTTTGCGAAATCTTCTGATCAGCACGCCCAACTACCACTTCCTTTTGCAACGTGATGATCTCCTGAATGCCCTTCGCCGCGAGTTGATAGATAGACTTGAGCTCGTTTGAGCCGACTTGATGCTCCTCGCCAACAATCATCAACTGCTTTCCCATAAACAGCGGGAGTAACCCGATTAAGCCGGGCTGGCAGGCATCAGTCAAAATCACCACATCAAAGTTATCTTTTCCCGGTTGGAACTCCTTCAGCACGACCGAGATGGGCATGATCCAAACCGGAACGGCCGCGAGCGCCTCTTTCCTCTGCTCAATTGCCGCCGCCTTTAAATCGGTGGGACCGTCACAAATCTCGCTTGCAGCGAGGGTGGTCACCCATTTTTGAAGAGCTGAAAATGCACGCGGATCTCGTCGTGCGCGATCCTGGATTGCCGCATGAGGTTTCGCCACCGCGAGTTGCCGCGTCGCGCGGTTCAGCTCGTCCGTTAATTGCCGGATTTGACACCGCCGCCCACCTGGCGAAGTCGAGTCGACCGCGTTGAGCTGAGCCTCCCACTGCTTCCATTCCCACGCAGCCGCTAGGCCGTCGGGCGAGGCATCTTTATCCACTAGACTGCGGTTTCGAATCGCGGCAGCCCAGTCGGGGGCGTCTTGCGCAAGGCGGGCCAGAAGCCGATTTCGCGAATCAAACTTAGCCCGCTTGATCTCCAACTCCTCGATTCGACGATAGGCGGTCTCGTAATTCACCGGGTCGTGGTTCAGAACCGCCGCATGTAGCGAGCGCATCGTTGCGCCGGGATTTGGTCCAAGTGCGACACTTTTCAAAATCATCTCCAGGCGTTTTTCCTGCTCGATCAGCGCTATCTGGACGAGCCGGAATTCCAGCAACTCCAGCAGCACCCGAAGCGCACCCTGAAATTTGCGGAATTCCCGATATTCGCCAATCGCCGGGTTCTGGATGCTCCGGTAAAAGTCGGACCATTTAAACTCTAACTTTTCCAGCTCCTGAAGTATCGGTTGAATGCGAAGCGAATTCCAATGGAGTTGTTCTTGAAATTTTTCAACGTATTGCCACGAAATGATTTCCGGCTGGCTTCCCAAGCTATCTCCCTTATCGGCAATTTCCAGGGGGTCCAACTTCTCTTTCCACTGATGAACGAGCCGCTTTCGCGCGACCTTTAGCTTGAGCAGTTCTGACATCTGTTGGAATTCGCTGACGCTGTGCGGAACGCAATCGCCCACGAGTGACGCGTGCTGAAGCGCTTTCCAGTCCGGATTCCAGAAAAGGGTGTACCAATCGAGTCGATTTCCACTCTGGAAATGGATCACGATCCTCTCGCATGTTTTCAGTGCTGCTTCGGGATCGATGGCCTCGACGTGAACACTTCGATGCATGGTTTGAGTCAGATGCTCATCGGCCAATCGCTTCGTTTCGGTAATCGTTTCAATGATCAGTTTCCACTGGGCTTCCAAAATAGTCTCCAGCCCCCAACTCACCTGGGCAGCCTCAATCTTCCATTTCGGCCAAGCCGGCTCAAAGGTGTGGAGGAGCGACGAGACCTCACTGCGAAGATGCTGCAAGCGGTCTTTCTGGCTAAGCGATTCGGCGGCCTCATGCTGCCAAAAACTCAGCCGGTTTTGCGCCGCCACCATTTCTTGAAAACTGCGCAGATGCTGCAGTTCACCCCTGAATTGCTCAGGGGAAATCAGGCTGGCAAGCTCTACGGCATCGCAGCCCAGTTCCACTTGGTCATCCAAAGAAACGCTACGGTGGTAATCATCAAAAAATGGTTTGAACTGAGGCGCGTCGAGTGGCAGCGGTGCGTCAATGGTGACGCTGCCGGGAATCCACCCGTGAGCCGGTTCATTTACGACCAGCCACTTGGCGGCCTCCACCGGATACGGCTGATGACGAATCGAGGTTTCCCTGACGAATCGTAAGCGTGCGTGTTTCAGTTCATCGATCTGCTTTTCTCGCTGCGCTCCCATCGATTCGAGTGGACATGGCGTCGCGCTACAAATTTCTCCCAGCGCGCGTGCCGTTTCTTGGAGTTGATGGCGGTGGAGACTGTTGACGCAAAAAGCGCGCAATTCCTCCGGTACCGCATCTCGTAATTGTTCGAGATCCTGCACCGATTGTGCCGTCACAAGGACCCGTTTGCCCTCGGACAAGAGGTGACCGATTACGTTTCCGATCGCTACCGTTTTCACCGATCCCGCAAACGCCTGGACGACAACTGATCCAGACGAATGGAGCGTCTGAACAATCTGCAATTGTTCCGTGGTGGCAGGTTTCGCGAGGAAAACGTGGGCGATTTCATCCGGCCAAGCGACCGGTTCGGATTTCTCGATTTTGGGAACAGAATCGCTGCAAACCTCGTTCACGAACATCGAGAACGGCGTCAATTCCTCGTCAGATGCAGAGCCTATTTTGTGTAGAAGAGACGAGCATGCAGCTTGGATGCGCTCGAAGTCGGCGTCATCGTGGCGTTCAGACTTGAGGAGAAACGCAAATAATTGAGTGAGCTTGTCCTTGAGCATCTGGCCAATCGCCAGAGTACTTGATTTACAGGGCTAGATCAAAGAAACTTGGAGGAAATCGTCAATCACTAGCCATGAAACGGCTGATTTTTCTGATAAAGCTCCAAACGGGCTTGTATCTCCGGCTTGGCGGCCTCGTTCAGCGATGGACTGGCCAGGACCTGCGTCTCATACTTGATTGCGCTGGCGAAGTCTCCCGCCTCCGCATAAGCAGCGGCGAGCGTATCGATGAACGAAGCCTTGCCCCATTTACTGAGCTCACACGCTTTTGTGGCGAGTTCCACAGCTTTTTTGCCATCACGAGCGAGTGGGTCCGTTCGCGTCGCCAGTGCCCATGCAGCGTTATTCAGAGTCAACGGCCGATCCGGCGTAACTTCAAGCAACTTTTCATACACGGCGCGCTCTGAGAGAAAGTCCTTTTTCCGGTTAAAAATCTCCGCTTCAAATTTGAGAGTGATGTCGTCGTCTGGATTCATCTCCAGCGATTTCTTCGCAGAATCCAGGCCCTTGTCCAGATCGCCCGCCATCATGTAGGCACCCGATAAATTTGAATACGCCGCTTCCGATTTTGCATCGAGTTGAATCGCGGCTTGGCAATCGGCGATCTCCTCCGTCCACATTTTCTTATCTCCATAGGTGGAGCTCCGATCTATATAGGCTTGCACTAAGGCGTCCGTTTCTGGATTCATTCCAATCGCCTTGGTCAAATCGGCTATACCTTTATCGGGGTCGCCCGACAGCGTGTAACAATCACCCCGTGCGATGTAGGGGTTCGGAGCATCCGGATTCTGCTCGATGATCTGCGTGAAGTACTTAATCGCGAGTGGGTAATGCTTTTTATCGTACGCATCCGTACCCAATTTGTAGACGTCTTCCTGGGCACACAGTTGAGTTGAAATTGCCATTAAAACAAAAGGCAAAAGGACAAAAATCTGTTTCATAAGCGCGTTGGTCTATCGAATCTTTTTCCAAATCTAATTGCCAAACGCCTATAATAAAGGGAAATCGGAAACGTCATGACAACCCATTCCGGCTGGCTTCCCGCCCCTCAACTATCGCGCCCGCGAACGCGGCATCGTTCGTTGGTTCTGAAGAACGGGAATGTCATGGTTGTTGGCGGCGTTGGAACTAATGGCCTTCCGATCCTAGAATGCGAGCAGTTTGACTCAAAACGATCTGAGTGGTGCCCCGCTGGAAGTTTGAATACGGCTGGTGAGGTCCACGCCACAGTGCTTAACGATGGACGCGTGCTGGCCTTGGTAAATCCGAAGCGCGGAGGGCCCATCTCTGAAATCTTCGATCCCAAAATCGGTTCGTGGTCGCTAACGGAATCTCAACCCAACTCCCACGCTCGATTCCTG
>CAVURW010000255.1:0-34444 GCA_963743595.1 uncultured Verrucomicrobiae bacterium | reverse complement strand
TGAGTACAATAAGAATTTGACCTTCTTTGTGGGTGCAGAACTCTCCGGCGGAACCTATCACGTCTCGAAGACATTTGGTAACACGAGCGGTCATGGAGTTGGTCCGGGTGTACGGACGCTAAACTCCGCCTGGGAAGATTACGACGAGGTGAAGATCGGCGCGGGTTTGGAATGGCAAGTCACCAAGGGCGTCTACTTCGATATCTCGGGTGGTGTCATCCCTCTCCGTGACTTCGTCTATGATCGAGCGAAGTTGGAATTCCACGACGAGGCCAACAATGTCGCACCGTACGTTGAGATCGGTCTGCGCGGAACGTTTTAATTCGCTGACTCCCTCAGTTTGGACTACGTTCACCCATGGCCTATTTCCGGTTTTTGGGGTTGATCGTTATCGTTGGTTTTCTTTCTGCGTGTGCCCCTAGCGCCCAGCAAAAAGCCGACTTCGCAGCGGTCGAAGCGAGTCCCGTCAGTCCGGCGACCTACGATAAGATGGTGCACGGCGATGCGCTCAGTGTGAACGATCTGATTGGGTTGGGTCGCGCGCGGGTCAATGAAGGGGTCATTCTACGCTATGAGCGCGACCATGAAGTCATCTACTACCTCACGAGTACCGACGTTGCGCATTTGAGGGACGCAGGCCTTTCCCCCAGCCTCATCGATTATCTGCTCTCGACCCCGCAACTCTACACGCCGGTCATCGTTGAGCCTGTTTACGACCCGTTCTTTATCGATCCATACTACTGTGGACCCGGCTACTACCACCATGATCATCATTGGCGTCATTGAGCTTTTGAAAGTCGCCTGCTAGCGTGATTCTTTATGGCTCGGTACGTAACCCTGATTTCCGCCGGGCTCATCATTGGATTGAGTCTCGTCGGACTATTCGGGAGCGGAATCAGCACCGATAAACTGGCGATGCCCGACCTGGAGCAGACCAAGAACAATTGCGTGCCGACTTCCGCCGCTAATTTGATGCTGTGGTTCGGTGAAAACGGGTTCCCGCAATTGATGACCGTTCGGGCCAAAGATGGTAAGGCCGAGAACACAGAATCGGTGGATGAAGGTGTGATTCGTGCTCTTGTGCAGCGGACAAAATCAGACGATAAAACCGGCACGCCTTCGGATCAAATGTGCAGTGGGTTGGCGAAGTACGTTCACGATGCAGGTTACGGTTGCACGATTACGTATCGCGGATTGTTAACCAGCAAACGATTTGATCTCAAATGGTTGGATGAGAATCGAAATCACAACACCGGGTTTTTGCTTTTGTTCGCGTATGTCAAATACGATGATGGAGCTAAGGGGTATAAGACCTCTGCCGATTTTGGTCATGCGGTGACCTTGGTCGCTGCAACCGAAAATGGTTTGTTGGTTAACGACCCCCAGCATGTCAGTGGCCAGGACGGAAAGCGCTTCCTGGAAGTAACCGTAGACGATGACTCGGTCTGGCGCGAGGAAACCGGCAAGATCGTGGCGAAACATCCGCTCTTCGTATTCAACGGCGAGAAGCTCGAAGCACCGCCGGGAAGCCGCGCGATCTTAACGGGAGCCATTCGGATTGTACTGCTGCCCAACGTCGAGTCGGAACCGAAAGAGGGCGCGATTTCGCTTTAGCGTTCATTCACCCTGAGTACCGGTATGCAGTCCTCTAATCGAACGCGGACTTTCAGTGTGCCTTAAAAGCTTATAACCACAACTGCTTACGCGAGTAGAAGTTTAGAGCATAACAGAACTCATAGCAGTAGAGGGAGGTTGACAATCCGCCATGAAATTATATGGCAACAGAAATCTCAAAAGGACTTGATCCCTTGACCAGATGCCCCCGCTTCTCAGCCCACGTCCCCAAGGTGATTCTTGGAGACCGCGCCTAGATCATGGCTAAGGGTGTATCGAGCACTCAATGGTAGAAACCCGGCAGTGAATTATAAAAACTATCAAAATCGAGTTGAATAGTGTTTGTGAAATCCTACGCTGTGCACGACTATTTATATTAATACATGAAAAATCCTTTTTATCGATTTCTGCAAGTGGCCGTTTGTCTAGTGAGCGTAAAGGCGAACTGTCTTGCAATCGAACCTAAAATCCTGGATCCAGTCATTCACTCCGGCGTCCCTTGGTTTGATACATCAGGAGACCTTATTAATTGTCAAGGAGCCGGGGTTATTCAGGTAGGGAGTATCTGGTATATGGTGGGGGAAAAACGTGATAACAACGGCTTTCCAATAATGGGCGATCTAGAGACAAACTTTAGCGGCGTGAGTCTCTATTCCTCTAATGACCTGGTAAACTGGAAACACCTACGAGACCCTCTGGTTCCTAAAGAGGGTACGGAGATCTCATCCAAATCCATTGTGGAACGACCAAAACTGATGTTCAACAAGACCACCGGCGAGTTCGTCATGTACCTGCACACTTGGCAGGGCACCGGAAACGTGGGGCTTGCTACCAGCAGCACCGTGGAAGGTCCCTACACATATCAAGGTGTTTTAAGGTTTGCCGATGGCAGTCCAGTTAGGGGCGGAGATTTGGGCGTTTTTCAGGATACCGATGGAACGGGTTATCTCTTGGAAACAGACGGGATGATTTATCAGCTCGGGCCCGAATACAAAAGCGTGGTCGCCACAATGCCGCGTGCGTTTAATATTGGGGCGACGGAGGCCCCCGCACTATTAAAATCCGGTGATACCTACTTCTGTCTATGTTCCCATCAAACATGGTGGCATAACAATGACAACCATTATGCGACAGCTTCCTCCATGCAGGGGCCGTGGACTGAGCAGGGTGTTTTTGCTCCTTCTGGTTCCGATACGTGGAATTCTCAGACGACGTGTGTTATTCCCGTGGCAGGAAGTTCAGCCCATACGTTCATCTATGCCGGGGACCGTTGGAGCGATGGGAATTGGCTGAGCGGAGTGAATGTTTGGCAACCCCTGACAATTTCTAACGGAAAACTCTCCCTGCCGAGTTACCATTCTGACTGGACAATCGACCTAGCCACCGGGATCTGGCGCGATGTGCCCGACTCGGGTCGGTCAATCAATGACCAGGAAACAGCGGCCCAAATAAGCTACACGGGAGCTTGGGCGCAGGTACTTGAAAAACCCGGTGATCACTGCTTTCACGCTGATAATACGTATAGCAACACGACCAACGACATCTGTAGCCTTAAATTTCAGGGTAGCCGTGTGCGTTTGTATTCCGTCGTGGATCACAGCCATGGTCTCATGGCCGTGACGTTGTGCAATGCTTCCGGAGCACCGTTGGGGCCCGAAGTCGCGGTTGACCTTTACACAGACGCCACACGGTCCGGAAATATCGAAGTTTACGTGAGCCCTCTGTTACAGCCAGGTTTCTATCAGTTGCAGGTGCGAATAACCGGGGAAAAAAATCATTATTCTTCCGGTTCCTATGGAGTGATTGATCGATTTACCGTGGAAAACTGACGTTACTTCTCAAAATCTCCAGTTGTAGGTTTCTCAACGAGTTCAAAGACTACTCTCTTCTGGCTACCGTGCTTTTCGTCTTTCGTCGTAGCGCAGTTATGGCAGACGGAACGACTGCTGCTCCTAAGTTCTTCGGGGCTCGAAAAGCATCGGAACTTGGCATTTTTCATTCCGGCTGAACACTTTTGCCGGTCAGGCGGAGGTTCAAGACTAATTTGCGATAATGGTCCTTCCGGCTAGGCGAGCCAGATCCACCTTGTCCGTCGCATCTGCACCTTCAAACATGACGTCCTCGCACAGAATGCAGCATCGAAGGCGTGCAATAGCTGAAAACAGCAATCGGCCCTGTCGATACTCGTGGGTGTCATTGCAAGCCGCCTCACCACGATCCATCCTCCAAGGTTAGTTCCTCGAGCTGTTTATTGGCCAAAGCATACCCAACTGAAGATAGCGTGAATCGCTAGCGGGTGGTCCGTTCTTAGCTAATCCCACTTAAAAGCTTCCTTTCTAGCCGAGGAGCATCAACGTCCCCTTAACTCAGCAATGGGTCGGCGCTGAGCCGGTGGCGCGTAATCATTTCTGCGGAGGATCGAGACGAAAAGGATGGACAGTGGGGAGATTTCGCATAAGGTGTACTTTAAACACTAAAGGAGTCTCATGATTCGATTCGTCAAATTTCCGCCCACCACTTACACCCTTCTCTATCGCAATGGACGCGTCGTCCGCGAAGGCGCAGGCCTCGCCTTCTGGTATTACTCGCCCACCTCCACGATCGTTTGCGTGCCGATGAACAGCTCGGACATCCCTTTCATGGTCGAAGAGGTCTCCGCCGATTTCCAGACACTCTCCATTCAAGGCCAGGTCACCTACCGGATCGCCGACGCCAAAAAGGTCTCGCAACTCCTCAACTACACCATGGATCGCTGGGTTCGCCGCTACATTTCGAATGACCCCGAGAAACTGGCACAGCGTCTCAGCAATATGATCTCCGTGTTCACGCGTCGAGAGATTCAGGCGCTCCCGATGCGCGAGGCGATGAAGTCCTCTGAGCTGCTAGTCAAGCGCGTCACCGAAGGGCTGCGTAATTCCGCCGAGACTGCGGCGCTTGGCTTGGAAATTTTAGGCGTCTCAATTCTCGCGATTCGCCCGGCACCGGAAACGGCTCGCGCCCTGGAGGCACAAACCCGCGAGCGCATCATGCAAGAGGCTGACGAAGCGATCTTTGCCCGCCGGAATATCGCCGTGGAACTGGAGCGCGGCATCAAAGAGAACGAACTCAAAACGCAAATTGCGGTCGAGCAAAAGAATCTCCAAATTCGTGAGGCACAGCTCGAAAAAGATAAAGTGGTGATGGAACGCCAACATCAAATGCGCGATGCCGAAAACCAATTTTTGATCACCCAGGAACAACGCCGCGCCGAGCTGGTTCATCTGGCAACTGCTAACGCGAAAGAAGAGGCGGACGCCAAGGCCTACTCGCTGGAAGTCATGGTTAAGGCGGTGGCCAACGTCGATAGCAAAGTGCTCCAGGCCCTGACCATGAGCGGGATGCGGCCCCAGCAATTGATCGCGCTCGCATTCCAAGGACTGGCTGAGAATGCGGATAAAATCGGTACGTTGAACATCACGCCCGATTTGCTCGCAGACCTCATGCAGACCGCTCCCAAGAAATAGAGAAGCCCGTTCGTTATGAAAATGGCCTCCTCTGAGAAGATCGTTTTGGTGACTCGCCCGACGCGATTGACCGGACTTCGCCGTCGATTTAATACGACGATGAACGCGCGGTTTTACATTCAGAGTCTGAAGGCCGATTTCTCCGATTACGAAAACGAAGAGGAGCAGTACAATCGTGCTGTTGAGATGGCGACGGAGATTCTGGGTCGGTTCCGGCGAGTGCAAGCGATTGATCGGAGCTTCCTGACGAATTTCATGTTTGCGCCGACCGATATCGTGGTAACGCTCGGCCAGGATGGGTTGGTGGCGAATACGCTGAAATATCTGGATGGCCAACCGCTCGTCGGCGTGAATCCCGACCCGAACCGGTGGGACGGCGTGCTCCTCCCCTTTGAGGTGAAGGACCTGGAGAAAATCATTCCGGAAGTGCTTTCGGGCAAGCGCCGACAGATGTCGGTAACGATGGCCGAGGCGACACTGAGCACGAAGCAGAGTCTCTACGCCGTGAACGATTTTTTTATCGGGACACGCACTCACGGCTCAGCTCGTTACGAGATCATGGTGGCGGGCAAGAAGGAGCTGCAATCGTCCAGCGGAATTATCATTTCTACCGGGCTTGGCTCGACCGGCTGGATGCGGAGCGTCATTACCGGTGCCCGCCAAATGATGGTCGGCCTCACCGGCAAAGACATTTCGCCTATTCAAAAAGATGTGCGAGTGCCCTGGGATTCGCCGAACCTGACGTTCTTTGTGCGAGAACCGTTCCCGAGTCGAAACACGCAAGCCGGCCTGGTTTATGGAACTGTGGACATCGGCAAACCTCTCGAGATTTGCTCGATGATGCCAGAAAACGGCGTGATCTTTAGCGACGGAATCGAAGCTGATTTCGTCGAGTTTTCCTCCGGAACCCGGGCGACCATCGCCCCCGCCAAGCGGCAGGGACATGTGGTCGTATAGGGCCCAGATCCCGAGCACTAAACAGGGTAACCGAACCGTTGGAAGAACCAGCCCATGTGCTGCTCCACTTGACGAACCGTATCGCGCCCGAGCACATCGAGGTAATCGTTCGGGACTGGCTTCACTTCCTTGCGGATATTGTGCAGGCCGGGAATTCCGAACACATCGTCGTCTTCCTGTGTGACTTGCTCCACGGCACTGAAGTTGTGCTTGAAGTCGGGCACGCCCAGATACTCATAAATCTGAGTCATCGTTTTCGCGGGTTGATGCGTTAGATCTTCAAAGCGAACAAAAAGAATCTTCGCTGCAAATCCGCGTTGATGCACTTCGATTAAGCGATCCATGGCGAGACCGACCGGTGCCGAGCCGAGGTGAGACATGGCGCGCTTATAGGTGGTGGTGCCGGTAAGCGCGGAATGATTCTCGATCTGCTTGTATTTATCGGGTGACTCCCGGAATTTTTTCTCGAACGAGGAGAGAATGGCGCGGACATCGCGGACCATGCAGATCACCTTCGGGTCTTTTTGAAAAATGGTTTGAAGTAAGTCGAAATGGACACCCCAACCGCGCGATTTATCCATAACGTAGGGTTTGTCCGTGACGGCGGAATAGAAACCGTTCATGCCATCGCGACAGAACCGGACAAATCCCTTGCGCATCAGGTCGGCATCTTGCGCCCGGAACTCAGCACCGTTTGAGTAATTAACACGCGCACCGAAAACGAGCTCGAGCACACCGGAAGTCGGCGTGACATAAAAGTCCGGGTTCTGAGCCATAATGTTTTGGAGCAGGGTGGAGCCCGCACGAGGAAGGGAGCTCTGATAAAAAATCTGAGGAGGTTTTGTCATGAAGGGGTAAGGGTAAAAGCTATTTAAGGCGTTAAGTCAAGCAGAAGAGGCTCGAGACCGACGAAGGTGCGGCCTTATGTCTTGAGATGAACAGCAAGAAGCCGATTTCAGGCGCGTCATTCGGGACTCACTTCGGATCGGGGCAAGCAGTTACGGGGAAAGTCACTTCGTCCGAATCGTGAACTCCGGTCCTGCGCTTGAGACCGGGGATTCTCGGAATTCACTGGAAGCTATCTGGTCTTGTCGAAAGATCAGGTTGCCCGATTTCGGGTCCAATTCGCTCGCAAAAAACACTTGTGTGTTATCTTCGGGAAAGATGAAGATGCGACCGCCTGCGATCTCTCCTGACCAGGCCGAGTCGGTCGCAATTGAAGGGTGTCGAGTGGCTTGGAACCGACCCGTTTTCGGATCAAAGGCGGTTATGAGGAGATCACCATCTTCGACTGTATCTTTGTCAGAAATGGTTTTGTTGATAGTCATCGGATGATGGCCAGAGAACATGGCCTGCACCAGTTCCACCATCGGCTGATTCTCAGCAGAACACTCTTGGAAAAACTGCTGTTTAAGCTGGTCGATATGGGCCGAATCCTCCGACATCTTCTTCACGAGGCCATCCCATTGCGGAGTTCCCAGGATGACGGAGTCTTTGGTTAGGTCCTTGGTGCGCTTAATTCCCGGATCAAAACTGGACCAGAAATCGACACCAAAATCCATGTGCGAATTGAAGCCTTCAAAAGAGCAAATCTTCCATCGGTCCACTTGATGCTCCACCAGAATATCTATATATCCCGAAAAGCTCTCGCCGCTGGAATGGAACTTCCGAACGAGCGAACTCGAGACGGGGTAGCTGATCTGCTTTACATCATCTGCCGTTTCTTTGGCGTGAGGCGTCAATGAAAACGCGTTTGCCCACCCAAAAAACCGATCATATTTCTCTCGATACTCCAGTAACTCCTTGGGTCGATTGAGAGTCGTTTCGTACAGATCCTCGCTTGCGATAAACGTGGCTTTGATCTTCACCACATAATCAATGCCAGGCTCTTTTCCAATCCAGGGTTTTGCCTCATATTGGAAGTCGGAAAACTTGGAGTATTGGTCCCATCCCCAAAAGTGCGCACCCTGATTGAGTTGTTTTTCAAGAAACGGTTTCAGATCCGTTGGCCCCGTCGAGGCCGGTGCGGGGGTGTCCTGGGCGTGGACGAAGGGTTGCGCCAGAATGAACATCCCGAGCAAAAGGACCTGTGTAGTTTTCATGCTCTGGAAAGCGTAGCCACTGGATGAAGAAAACCGAATTAAAATCCGAAGAACCGAATCAGCTCCACCCAGAGTGTGGTGATAATACCGGTGCTGGCCATCGCCAAGCCGCTCACGCTGCCGTGGTAATGGGAAACACGCAGCATTCGCGCGGTGCCGATTCCGTGGGAAGCGGTTCCGATGCCGGTACCGGTGGGAAGGTGCGCGCGCAGGAAGAGGCGATGCAGTATCGTGGGACCGATGATGCTGCCGGTGAGCCCGCACATTACCGAGCTCAGCGCTGCAAGCTCCGGCACGCCGCCGAGTTGCCTCACGAGATCCATCCCGATGGGGGCTGTGGCAAAAGGAACCATGGTAGAACGGGCGATTTCTGGCGAGAGCTGAAGGAATCTCGAGAGAAGGTAGGCGGTGACTAGACCGACCCCGCTGCCGATTGCCGATGAGACGACAACCACGGGAACATCTCGCCCGATCTTGTGGACCTGTCGATAAAAGGGAACCGCCAACGCCACCACAGCGGGCGAGAGGAAAAAGGAGACGTAGGCACCACCGATCTTGTACGAGGCATAGGGGATTCCGAGGCCGAGAATTGCGCCGATAATCAAACCGCACGTGATGATGAGGATGGGCAATACGGGAAAACGCTTATTGACGACCAGGGCCACCGCATAGGCGATTAAAGTGAGGCAGGCACCAAAGGCCGGTTCGCTAACGAAGCTGGAAAGAGCGGTTGTAGGCATCATAACTCCGCCTCCGGTTTTGTTGTCATGAGCAGATTCGCGGCGAGTGCAGACGACAGCATGACAAGCGTCATCGTCACAAACCAAATGATGGCGAGGCTGAGCCCGGAGCTTTTCAATAAGGGGATAAACGCCAGAATCCCGACAATCGCGGGCGCAAAAAAGAGCAGCATGTTCTGGAGCAACACGCCTGCCGCGTCTTCCACCTGCTCGATTTTGACAGCTCCCGTAAACAGGCAGGTCGAGAGAAGGATGAGGCCGTTCACGGAACCTGGCAGCGGCACAAACAGCGCGTGGAGCAGTTCACCCACGAGATAAAACGCAGCAATGATCGCCATGCCTTGAATTGCCGAGGATGGAGGTGGATTTGACATGGCGCTGCGGAGCATGACATATGCCGCCAGCGGTCTGCACGATCCGATCTCCGCTTCAAGTCACTAAAACGAAAACAAGGGAAATGCTCGGACGCACCTACAGAAGTTGCTCACGTCGTTAGCGAAAAAAATGGTATGACGTGAGCATGTCGACTCCCAAGGCACTCATCAGCACTAGCCTGAAAATTGAGTCGATTCTGAAGACGGGAAATTCCGATGCCTACGTGCGTGCGGAAATCGATAAGCTCGCGGCAAGTCCTGACGATTTTGTGAACTTTCGCTCTGCCTTGATGCTTTGGGCGCCCAACCTTTATGCGCGAAATCCCGCCTATTTCCGGTGCACGCTGCTCTGTTTTTGGAAGGCGAGCGGAACGTGGGCGACTCGACTGGAAAAGTGGCTGGCAGAGGTGGAAGCTGCTGAGGACTGGGAATTGTTGGTACGGCTGCTGATGTGGAAGCGGAGGTCGGAGCGGTCACACCGATTTTTCTCCGAGAAATTTATATCGCTCTTTCAGTCGTCCCCAACGCAGACGCGGCGTATCGCTTTGATGCGTTTGT
Organism: uncultured Verrucomicrobiae bacterium; assembly: GCA_963743595.1. Lineage (GTDB taxonomy): Bacteria > Verrucomicrobiota > Verrucomicrobiia > Methylacidiphilales > UBA1321 > CAVURW01. Next base: position 24,596 of record CAVURW010000255.1, on the reverse strand, counting down.
TCACGCCGGTCCCGTTTCATTTTACGGAAGACCAGGCAATGATGATCTACTCCGTGGAGCCCACGGCCAGCCGCGCGTTTTTACTGAAGCATTTGCCGCAAAATGCGGGGCTCTATCGCGATTTCCACAACCTGCTGGGTGATTCACACGATGCGGCTCCGTTCTTTCGACACATGGCATCTGCGACAGAATGGACCCGGGAAGTGAACAGTCTACTGGCGCGCACCTACCCGCCCACGCTCGCTGAGCTGGAGGCGATATTCCCGGACAATGCGCCGTCAAAAGATCTGCAAGCCACGCTGCTTCGGCTGGCACAAACGCCCGCCACATTGCCCTTTGCCCTGGTGAAGCTTCCGCATTTCCGAGAGAAGCGGCAGCAGATGAATCACGCCGTTTTGGATCACGCGCGAAATGTGAAGTGCTACCCGCTCTGGGGCGAGCTGGTGGCGTCTCATCGCGGAGCTGTGTCCGAGATCGGAAATCTCCTGAACAGTCGCCTGGATAGTGAAACGATCGATAAATTTCTCAATGCCTATGTCAACTCGAATCACAAGACCTATCCAGGCATCCAATTTGGATTGCGGGTAAGTGATTCTGAGTCGCTCATGTTTCTGGAGCGATTTCCACAATTTTTTAAGCGCCGCCGATTGCAGTACGGTTATAACACTCGTTTCGATCGGCTCGTCAAAGCGGCTTTGGCGCAGAACGACCCGCAGTTGATTGATACTCTAGCGAGCCATTTGGTTGAGGTAGCGGCGCGTTCTCATGTCGCTGAGGCGATTCAACTGCTTCTGAATCACTACGAGAAACTGGACCCACGTGCGCCCGCTTCCATCGCCCGGCTTCACTTCATTCTCCATACCGCTACGGCTCTGGCACATGGCAGGGATCACCGCTTTAAAAATCCGCTGGCCGATTTCATGGTCAAATGGAATCTCACCGCCATGCCGCCGGATCAATCGGTCGGTTCTCAGGTTCCACAGATCCGTCGCGCCGCGATCGAGCTTCTCGTGCAGGAAAACAGCCAGTTTCGGCTGAACGCCACTCACCGGGAATGGTTGATCGGTGATCTTCTGGGGAATAGTCGGGGAAACATCGAGCGCAAGTTCACCTTTCAAATTCTGGCAAAAATCCCGGATGACGATTCGTCTGCCCACGCGATTCTGGAGGTGGCCCGCCAGGCACTTCGGTTGGATGCGCCCGGTTACCCGAAAAACGAGCTCATTCTTCTGGTGGCCACGCTTTTAAAACGCTGGCCGAATCTGCAATCGAGCCGGGAGCGCAAGATCATTTACGAGTCATGAGCCTCATCTCTTTTCCCAGTAACGGCTTTGTGGAGCAGGCCCTCAACAAAGGGCTGATTCATCTGCCAGTAAATGAGCGCGTCCGATTTCACGGCCAACTTCTCCGGGGCGCGCCCGCATTTTTGGCCGCAATCCATGCATTTTCACAGTCACAGGTGGACCGGGTGCCCTGGTATGAAGACGCGTACCGACCGTCTTTGTCCACACTCGATCTATTTTCCGATTCGATTCTGTTGCAATCGTTTTTGCCGAACCAATCGCGCTACGTTGCACTGTGGATTGAGCGTGCACAATTCGAAGAACGGGGCGAGCCGGTTGATGGCGCTGCACAGGTCTATGTGCCCTGGGATATCCGATCGCAAGCATTGCCGCTCTATCAGCCGATCCACTTTTCTTTCGATTCCAGCCCCCGCCTTGTGCAGGGCGGAAGTCCATTTCTCGAAGAGCGCCCGATCACTCCTGAGTGGACCGCCCATTTTCAGTTGCTCCAAAGCGCAATCGCGCAGCCGACCGTAACGCTCCACATTGCGCCGGTAGACCTGATCAATCTCATACGAAAACTGGAACAAATGGCCAGCCGCCGTCGAACGGGGAAAAGCGTTCGTTTTGAGCTGGAAGCCGATGGGACGTGCCAGGTGGTTCTGGAGCCGGCTGAAGTGGTTCTGAGTCTTCCCGAGACTCGTCACACGCTGGGACACCGGGAAGTCTATCGGCTCTTTGATCACCAGTTGCTCGCGGTGATCGAAACGGTTCTTCCTCACGCCACGTCGGTGGAAATATTGCTCGCGGGAGATCGGTTGCCGGTGACGTACCTCGCGCGAATGCCGGGGCTCTCATTCGTCGTTTGCCTTCCCGGTTGGAGCGATCAAGCGCCCTCCGAAGCGCAGACCCGGTTCTGCCCACAATCGATTACAAAGCCGGAGCTCAGCAAGCTGCGTACACTTCACGCGAAACTCAAGACCAGCAGCACGCTCTCCGCTCACGAGCTTACGAAAGTGCTGGAACTTCCCCTGGCCGATTGCGAACGGCTCGCCCTCGAAGCGATGAAACATGGTGCCGCGATTGCCAATCTCGGGGCCGGTGAGCGACCTTTTGCCGACCGCCCCCTTCTGCGCTTCAACTCGAACTTTCAGGAGCTGCCGGGGCAGCCGCCCTTGCCGGTGCTCGATCCCGCGACGGTGAAAATATCCCAGCGCACGCCTATCGAGCGGCTGAAGCGTTATCGGGCGAAGGGCGAGTCCCGTTACCGTATTTTTCGGAATTGGCGGGTGGAAGGGCAGGTCGCCGGGCACACCGTGGAAGTCATCGCGAACTTAAGCCACCGCACGGCTCTGCGCTTTGGCACGTGCACCTGTGAAGATTGGAAGAAGGAGATGCTCGGCGGGAATTCCTGCGCTCATATCCGCGCGCTCTGGACCGCTGCGGAGCCTCTTTGTCGAAATGAGAGCGAAAACGGTTCGTCACGACCACGAATTTAGCCTACGTAGGAGTCCAATAGGAACTTTATATATCATGCAGAAGGTGGTGTTACAGGAAACCAAGTACGATATCTCGACGTCTCATCCCAAGTATTGCCTGCGGATGCAAAATCGATAACAGAAAATCTACCTCCACCGAGTAAAGGAACACTAAATTGCATTCGTGCTGGGATCGTCACTTCCTCGGTATCCAACTCAACATAGCCGTCTTTATCTGCTTTGAGGTCCAAACTCCCATCGAGATCATGCCCCAGGCGAGCATCTTGTGCTAAAACGATCGGTCCGCGCTTAAGAGCCCGGAAATCTTCACCGGATTTTGGGCAGCCTGTCGGGGGCACTTCTAATTTGCATCTCAAGTCCAGTTTCAAGCGGACTTCATCGCCAGATATCCATGTTCGCTCGATGTGCAAATAGCTTCCTGGTGTTGCCGCAATCGCCTCTCCGTTGACAATTACTTCAGTATTCACGCTCCATAGAGGAATTCGGAGTTGCAGATCGAACACAACAGAAGACCCAGTACGAACCACTAATGTTACCTCGTCGGATCTTGGATAATCTGTTGCCATCTCAAGGGCTATAGTGGCTCCACCAGAAGGCAGTTTCAGAGTGGCTTTGCACGGCATGTAGAAGTTAACTACAGGCCCTCGATTATTCACCATAATGGCGCTCTGTGGAAACACTGCCAACGCGTCAATCACATTATAAAAGCAACAAGTGATTTTTTGACCGTTAAACAATTTCGCATAGTTTATCGGCGTGGGCTTTGATCCTTTGAGACGAATATGGTAGTCGACTGCACGCCCATCAGGGCGGATCGAAGCAAGGAGTGCGTTGTACATGGTCAGTTCAATACTATCCGCAATCGTGGAATCTCCAGTTAGGCAAAGAAGTCGCCGACAATAACCCATCCATCGAGCTGATTCACAACCCTCCATCCCATCGATTACTGGGTTGGTTTGATACAAAGCCGAATAGTTCCATTGCTCAGTCGGAGCGGGTCCTTTATTTAGGTTACCCAAACCTGAGCCCGATCCCACAATGGTGATTTCCTTAGCCTGGGCGTTTTTATAAAAACGTTGGAGTGCCTCCTCCCAATGCTCGTTCCCAGTGGTCTCAAAATACTCAAGTAATCCTTCGAAACACGAGGTGGACTCATAGGCTTTAGCATTGCTCTGATTTGCATGGCCGTTACTACCAATATCCTTCAGGTCTTGGCCTTGAAGGATCGCCTCAAAAATGCTTCCCCGCTTACAGCCACCCTCTATTTCAACGATATATTTAGCGAAATCCAGGTACCTCACATACCCCGTTATACGATACAGCCATACCATCGGCTCGAGAATCGAACTGGACTCGATTCCGTTAAATGCCCAACCCGTATCCACAATTCTGGTTTTTGGAGGTGGCCCCACTTGTGAGAGGGTATAATCGGCCATCCGAATGAGAGCCTCTAGAACATTGGAATCCTGACTGATTTTGTAATAACTTAACAAGCCCAGCATGGCGTACTTCCGTTCCCAAAGATCACTGCCCTTCGGCTGATGCTGATAGCTTTGACCAGAAATACACCCGTCCGCTGTCTGTGTGCTTATGAGATCTGCCACTGTTCTTTCCAGCTTGGCTTTTAAACTAGGATCACCGTTGTATTCATAGTAATGACAAAGAGCTCGGACTGTTTTTCCCCAGAACTCTCCATCCGCAAAACCGTTGGCCCGTTTTCGAAATACGTCTACCATTGTTGCAAGAGTCTTTTCATCGAAGGCATACAAGATCTCTTGTCGAATTTTGTCATCGATACTCCCAGACAACCGTACAGAATTCGGGGGCAGCAAACGCAGGTTCGGAGCGATGGCAGGTAGAACAGAGGTCGGTGTCTCTGCAGCCGAAACGTAGAGTGACGTGAAAGCAAGTCCTGCACAGCATTTGCAAATGAAGCCACGTCTCGATAACGGGGAAAAAAGTTCCGACATAGTTGAACGAGAATGACTTTTTTCAGGAAAGCCGTCGAGTTCCTCTCGAAATCATCTTAAAAAGCGCGATTGGATAGGTCCATCGAGAGCATGCCTGTCGGAACGCAAAAGCCCCCAGCCCTTGGATATGTTTAATGTCCTGCCAAACGACCTCCCCTTTCAGGAGAGGTTGTCCCTTACATCCGCATGCCGGAGCTCTGGGACTGAGCGGCTGTCGCGGTCTGTGTGGTATCGACGAACAGGTGAGGATGCGATTCCGGCGTGATTGCCGCCGTGGTCGTCTCTTCGTGACCAGTCGTGTCGTGAGCCGCTGCCAAGATTGAATCGGGCGTAGGTGTATCGTGGGTGGCCGCAACTCCGGTTTCAGCCGAGACTTGGCCGTTGTACGCGCTGGCGGTGTGGCCTGGAGCGGCGTAACCGCTTGTCGTGGAGGGAGACGCCGTTGTCACCCCATAGTTGCTGGCGGTCTGGCTCTCACTTGGCGTGGTGTGCCCGGTATATCCGCTCGCCGTTAAGCCTGGAGTGTAACCGGTTACGCCCGTCGTTTGGCCGTAACCGCTAGCGGTGGAAGTCGAGATTCCGTAGTTGCTTGCGCTGATCCCCAGCGTATGCGTGTCTGTCTGACCATAACCGCCCAAGCCAGCCGTTTGAGAATGACCTGGGTAGGTGCTGGAGCTGCGGTACGCACTGGCAGAAGCACCTGGGAAAGTTGAGGCATTGTAGCCGCTACCAGAGACGCCGTAAGCACCGGCGCTGGAGCGATAAACACTGGATGCGGATTGGGGACCGTAAGCACCGTTCGTGCGAATCGCCGCACCGCCGTAACCGCTGTTTGCGCCATTCGCACCGTAGCCGTTTGCGGCGCTTGTATGCTGGCCGTAACCATTCGCGCCATAACCGTTAGCGCCGTTCGTATGTTGGCCGTATCCATTCGCGCCATAGCCGTTAGCACCGTTCGTGTGTTGGCCGTAACCATTTGCGCCATAGCCGTTCGCACCGTTCGTGCGAATCGCCGCACCACCGTAACCATTGTTCGCGCCGCCGTAACCACTGTTAGCGCTGCGACCATAAGCACCGTTTGTATTGCCATAGGCGGCATTGGAATGTCCGTAGCCACTAGTACTGGCACCATAGCCGCTGACCGTCTGGCCTGTGTAAGCGCTGGCCGTTTGGCCACCGTAACCACTGCGAGATCCATAAGCGCTCGTAGAACCGTAACCGCTCTTAGTAGCGCCGTATCCACTTCGCGTCGCGCCGTAGCCGCTTTGCGTGGCTCCATAACCGCTTGCTGACTTGCCATAGCCACTAGCCGTCATTCCGTTAGCCGTGGCATAACCGCTTTGGGACGCCGCATAGGAGCTGTAGTCGCTCACCGTCGTCGGTTGTGCTTGTCCCTCCTGCTGGGCACCGGAGTACATTCCAGAAGCCGTTTGGTAGCTACTCGGGTAGCTGCTGACGCCGTAATCAGGCGTAAAAGTTTGAGCGTACGGATCAACTTGTACGGAAAGATCCGGGGCTGGAGCGGCATCGGGCTGGGCTTCGGTAATTTGTGGGGTGTGGGCCATGGGAATCTCCAATTAATCGCGTAACATTGCCAGCATGTAATGGACCGGGTGGTTTGTCAATTCTTTCTTTCAGCCTTCAATCCGGTTGCAGTGGCTTACCTCGAGAACCCGCTGAACGTCGATGAGGCCGACCGCGATTCATCCCTGTTTTTCCTACCGCTTTCTCCCTCACCTCGCCCGACTGCTCTCGAACTCTCTTCTCATTAACCGCCTGTTGCTTTCGGTTCCTGAATATGAACTTCAAGGGGCAACCCCGCAAATCAAATGATTCACGCAGTTGCAGCTCTAAATACCTCTCATAAGCCGATGTCAGTAACGACGAATGGTTTACAAAAAGATGCAGCGTCGGAATTTCTCGCGCGTCATCCACCGGCTTCGGCTGCGCTGCGTATAAAATCTTGAAACGACGTCCGCGTACCAGTGGCGGCGGATATTTCTCCATCGCTTTCATCAACACACGATTGAGCGGGCCTGTGGGAAAGCGACGATGCCGGTTCTGCGCGATTAATGTGGCCATTTTAAGCAGCCCATCCAGGCGCTCGCCCGTCTTGGCACTGACAAACACCACTGGGGCGTACGCAATGAAAAACAGATCCTGCTGCACTTGATCGTAATATTCCCGCTCTTTTGACCGGCCACCATCGCCCACCTCTCGCGCCAAGTCCCACTTATTCACGACAACGATGCACGGTGCCTTCGATTCCTGGATGAGCCCGGCGATCTTCTTGTCCTGCATGCTCACGCCTGTCGCGGCATCGATCACCAGGATGCACACATCGGCGCGATTGATCGTGTGCGCCGTACGCCCGGTCATCGCAGCCTCCAGCTCATCGTGAATCCGCCGTTCCTGGCGCATCCCCGCTGTATCGATGAAGAGATAGTCTTGCTCCTTCCATCGGTAATGAATGTCCACCGCGTCCCTCGTCGTCCCGGCAATGGGGCTCACGATGGCGCGCGGCTCCGCGAGAAACGCGTTGATAAGGGAGCTCTTCCCGACATTCGGTCGCCCTACCACGGCCAATCGCGTGGGCCGGGTCCGCTTGGCCCGCTCCTCCGCAGCGGCGGCACTCGCCTCCTCCGTGGCATCGCCCCAGCTGGCGGTGATCGCCTCACGCATCGCTTCGATGCCCCGCTTGTGCGCCGCAGAAATAGGAAAACAGCCGGTGAAGCCGAGCCGGGTGAACTCGCTGTCCAGGTTCACCTGCTTTTCGCCATCCATCTTATTTACCGCCACGAAAACGGGCAGTTTCGTCTTCCGCAGCAGCTTCGTTACGGAGAGATCCAGCGGTGTGAGGCCGGCGCGTCCATCCACCACAAAGATGATCTCCGTCGCCACAGTTAAGGCTAAATCGACCTCATGCGCGATCTCGTCCCCGAAACCGGACGCATCATCCACGCCGATGCCTCCGGTATCGACCACCGTGAGCCGATGCTCGCCCCATTTCGCAGAAGAGATGAGCCGATCTCGCGTGGTGCCGGGACGATCAAACACCAACGAGATGTCCCGCCCCACCAACACATTAAACAGAGCCGATTTCCCCACATTCGGACGCCCAACAATGACCACAGTTCTTTCCATAAAATTCAATCTTTCTCACTCACTCCGCAGCGGCCAAGCGCATCTGCCTCCAGCCGTCCATAACATAAACGGCGGTGCAAGCGACTGCCAAAATTCCTCCGGCTCCGCACGTCGGCCCCACCAGCCAACCCCACGAGAGTAACACAGCCCCGAGTGCGACAAAGGTGAAAAATGTGCTGCACTTACCCGTCCAGTGCGGATGGATCTGCACATTCACACGTTTCGCCTTCACTAAAAGGAGATAGCCGGTGAGCAGGAGACAATCCCGGCCCAGAATAACCAGGGTAAACCATGTGGGCAAACCGACTTCGCCCGTTCGAAAAAAAACGGGGCATAAGCCGAACAGCACCAGCGAGGCTAGGAGCAAGCACTTATCGGCAATCGGGTCGAGCAATGCGCCCAGCTCACTCTGTTGACCACAGTGGCGCGCCAGAAAACCGTCCAGGTAATCCGAGATGGCCGCCACCGTGAAAATCCAAAAAGCGATAAACCGCCACTCCCGGCCCCAGCCAAGAAATTGATAGCCGACCACACAAATCGAGAACGGAATGATTAAAATCAAGCGAAGCAGTGTAATTCGTGTGGCCCATGTCATGTATCACCTCTGCCTCGCGGCAAACAAAGAGAGTATCACGAAGCCGGCACGCGATGCATTTACGATTTGTTTCACCGGCTGCGTAAAAATTATTTGCGCCAAACGCCTTGCCCGGTTATTCCTTGGATATGGCAGACATCGCGAATCGCTACGTTGAAAATGTTAAGGGTAAGTTTTATGTCGATAACCAATGCATCGACTGCGATCTGTGCCGGGAAACCGCTCCGGCCAACTTCGCCCGTAACGACGATGGCGGTAACTCCTACGTCTATAAGCAAGCCGAAACTCCGGAAGAAGAGAAGCTCTGCAAGGAAGCCATGGAAGGTTGCCCTGTCGAAGCGATCGGCGATAACGGCTAATCGGAAGAGGTTCCCCTCACCGCCCCCGACTTGGCTGTCATTATTGCAGCCTAAAAGTCCAAGGACTAGACTCCTGGTCATGCGAGTAACGGATATCATTCAGGAACTGCCTCATCTAACTTCCGATTACCTCGAATTGATTAGAACCCATTTGGATAGTGAAACCCGGTTCCGTATCGGCGGAACGGATTCCTTCTTCAATGGCGGCGAAGATTTCGGGAGTTTCTTCGAACGGTTCGGTTTGGCAGTCTAGCGCGACCCGATAGCCGCTGCCTAGATCCCATTTAACAAGTGCCCCGGAGCGATCCACAACCCATCCGCATCACTAAAGTCGAAACTGAAAACACTTTCCCATCGCGGCCCCATGCCGCTGACGAGCCCGCAATCCTGATCGAAGCGGCATAGTTCATGTTGGTTTTTATCGACCCACCACAGAGGCGTATCATCACCCGAATCCTCATCGACTTCGCGATTTTCTCAGGGACTTCCCTACCTTTTCGCTCCATTTCCTCATGCATTTCTTGCATTCGTCGCGCGCCTTCTCGTGCTCCCTCTATGGCCTCTTCCACATGAAAGGGCAATCCCTCCATTTCAGCTCGAAACGCTGCCATAATGATGGCCGACATCGAGTCGGGATGGTTCACGCCTCTATATAGAAACCATTGAGCCAGTCGTGATCCTTTCCAAAGACCCCAGCTGTTACGGATTCCCATCCCGGAAAAGAATTGGTGTAAGGGCAACTGCATCGCCGCCACTTGAGCACGCCTACGGCGTCCTCCAGATCGATCGGGATGTAAGATTCCGCAGGAGAGTCGTTTTCCGGCAGCCTATACAAACGGCACGGGGGCTTTAAGTAAATTGATCATGTTTCGATCCGTTAGCTTGTAATTGTTTAACGAACCTGACCCCTTAATCATGCGCTAAAATATATTTTACAATTAAAAGATATCTTCTTGCGCAAGAGTCGTCATCGCGATATATCCCTGTACATGACCACGCTGATTCGTTTTATATGCTTGTTTCTCGTGCTGTCCCTAGGTATCGCGGACGCTGTTCCCACTCTGCCCAGTCTCGTTCAGGTGAATGGGCGTCAGATACTTCTTGAGCGAAGAATGCCTGATAACACGCTCTCCGAGTCGATCGTTTTTACGATGAATGGGTTCGATTGGAATCCCGTGCCATCCGGTTCCACATCCCCCGACTGGGCGACCTACTACTCTGGCGATATCAACATCATTTCCGGAATGAACGCTAGCGTCGTCCGAACGTATGGCCCGTTACCGATGAACGCCACAGGAACTGCGGTTCTTGATTATTGCTATGCGCATAATATTTACGTGATCATGAACGTGGGCTACGATACCTCAGACTCATCTATCACTACGGTTGTTAATTTCTTTAAGAATCACCCTGCATTATTGATGTTTGAGGTAGGAAATGAATGGAATTATAATTTCGGTTATGGCCAATTCGGGACAACCATTGCAAATAGCGCTCCCACGGTTCAGCACATCGCCAGCTTGATTAAATCGCTGGATAGCTCCCACCCGGTGACCAGTTCCCTGGGCAGTGCTTATGATTCCACCCCCTACCAGGATGGCGTTATGACAACCTGCTCCAGCGTGGACGTCTGGGGATTCAATACATATCTCATTAGCGATGCTTCCGGTGCGGTAACTGCCGCTGCAGCCTACTCCTCAAAACCTTACTACTTCAGCGAGATCGGCACAGACGCCTTTAATGAGTTAACCATGGCGGAGGATCAGGCCAGTCAATCCAAGTACGAACTTCTAAATTGGACGTCCGTTTCCGGTAAATCACAACTAACGATCAACGGTGGCGGTTTTTCGGGCGAGGTCTTCTTTGAGTTTTCTGACGAATGGTGGAAAGACAGTAGCCCGGGCAGCTCCATTTCCGCACACGATAATGGGGGCTCCGCAAACAATACCTCATATGACTCGTTCGGAAACGAAGAGTGGTACGGAGTGGTCGATATCAACAGGAACCAACGCCAAGTTTGCGCCGCCTTTCAAACAACCTGGAATGGCTTAAACGTCATCGCGACCCCGACGCCCACGCCAACTCCGACTACAGCTCCTACTCCGACTACAGCTCCTACTCCGACTACAGCTCCTACTCCGACTACAGCTCCTACTCCGACTACAGCTCCTACTCCGACTACAGCTCCTACTCCGACTACAGCTCCTACTCCGACTACAGCTCCTACTCCGACCACGGCACCTACCCCGACTACAGCACCTACCCCGACCACAGCACCTACTCCGACCACAGCACCTACTCCGACCACAGCACCTACTCCGACTACAGCACCAACTCCGACCACAGCTCCTACTCCGACTACAGCTCCAACTCTGACTACAGCTCCTACTCCGACTACAGCTCCTACTCCGACTACAGCTCCTACTCCGACTATAGCTCCTACTCCGACTACAGCTCCTACTCCGACCACGGCACCTACTCCGACTACAGCTCCAACTCCGACTACAGCACCAACTCCGACCACAGCACCAACTCCGACCACAGCACCTACTCCGACCACAGCTCCTACTCCGACCACAGCACCTACTCCGACCACAGCTCCTACTCCGACCACGGCACCTACTCCGACCACGGCACCTACCCCGACCACAGCACCTACCCCGACTACAGCACCAACTCCTACGCCAACGAAGACACCGACCCAATCTCCAACCCCGACGAAGACCCCCAGGCACACTCCTACTGCAGCACCCACCCAAACCCCCACTCCGACCGCAGCGCCTACTCCCAGTAAGCTTCCCACACCGACCCGGTCTCGAGGTAACCATAATCCTTATGCCACTCAACCACCATCCCATGTGCCGACTGCTACCCCAACACCAGAGCATCTCCTAGAGTTGCTCGGGACGCTCCAGACCCATTAAGGGGATGAGCTTGTAAGAAGCTGGCGACGAAAAGCGTTGTAGTTATTAATCGCATGCTTCAAGGCCGCTTAATGGTAATTGTCGTTCAAATCTGTCGATTTCGTCGGGAAACCCACATTTCTCACTTGTCATTCGACTCCATTTCCGCTTGAGTCCTCGCACTCCATATGAGCTTTCACATCAACGGTTTAGCTAGGCTTGCAGCTGTAATCTTAGTTCCCGGAATCGTATATGCCATCCGCGCAGGCACTTCCGACGTAACTCAGACCTTGGAAGTGAGCCCCGGCGACAAGATTCAGCTCCTCAGCCAAACCCCCACCGTAAACGCTCAAGGCGAGAGCTCGTTGCTCGTCAGCTACCAGACCGCCATCTCCTTCGATGCTGACGGAACCGGGATCAAGAAAGAGGCCGCTCGGGTTTGCCAACAATTTTCGGATCCCGCCCGCAGCTACTCCCATCTCGTCCTGAACGCAAATGAATCGCCGCAGGGCATTCTCATCACGTCGTCGCGCACGCGGACCTTCATCTTTGACCGTGAAGCCTCCGGTCAGTGGACCGCCGAAGCGGATATCAAATAGTTGCCAGCGACTCGGTTTACAAGTTCCCATCGGAAATTCTGAATTGCTGTTGTGGCGGTGCATGAGAAAAACATCTCTTTGCGGCCTCTAGGTTTTCCAGAATCGTTAGGGTCATGGGGACGGCAGACCAAGGATCTGGAACTGGCGCTGCCAAGGCAGCCAATTTACGGTTCGTGAGGTTCGTCTGCCCGGCAAATTGGTTGAACCACGCGGACTCAAACTGAATAAAAGCACCTTTCAGTTTCCGGGATCGCCTCGGGAACAGCCTGGCAAACATCGATCACGCGAAGATACTCTGCGGCGACGATATAGAATTTGTTAAACGGATTCTCGCGCTTGAGCGTTAAGAGCGAGTTAGGGCCTATGCATCGAATATAGAACGCATCCTCAGTGGAGTACGAATACAAAAAAGTAGCATCCAGCCGCATAATAGACTCCTACTACAAATGAGCAATAATCACGTTTCCGCAACATCTAACACCCGAATGTGATCCAGTCCTCGGAAACGTCCGTTATAGTCCAGGCCGTACCCGATCACAAATTCATCTGCAATGTGAAAGCCCACCCAGTCCGGTCGAATTGAAATCAACCGAGATCGATCCTTCTCTAAAAGCACGCAGCTTTTGACCTCATCCGCCCCTAAATTCCGCAGGCGCAGCATCGTGGCGGCTAAGGTCTGGCCCGTATCGAAAATGTCGTCCACCACCAGGACGTTTCGACCGCGAATTTCCTCGCGAATATCATCGATGCTTTCCATGCCGCGCAACATTCCACTAGAGGAACCGACGTAGCTGTTCACGCGAACACAATGCACTTCAAAGTCGAGCGAGACGTTTCGAATCAAATCGGTGAGGAAAAAGAGGGAGCCATTCATCAGCCCCACGAAAACGGGGTGCTTCTCCGAATAGTACGACGTGACTTCACTGCCGAGCACTTTCATCCGCTCTCGAATCTGTTCGGACTCAATGAGCACACGACCTTTCGGGGCGGAAAACTGCTTTAACAACGTACGCGGCTCGTTCACGGCGGGAAAGGGGCAGAATACTCAAACATCTTTTGCAAACTCGAGCGCTAAATTCTGGCAGGCGGCTAAATCGAGTTTACCTGTGGCCAGAAGCGGAATGGCCTGGACGATCTGAATGGTCCTGGGAACCCACAAAACGGGGAGACCGAGCGCGATTAACCGGGTGCGCAGTTCCACGCAATCAATCGCCTGCGTCGTCAAGAGCACCAACCGCTCACCCTTGTCTCGATCTGGCACTCCCATTACCACCAGTGGCACCGTCTCACCCGATTTCACCTCCGGAAAAGCCTCGATCACCCGTTGCTCCACGGTGCCATGCGGGACCATTTCTCCGGCGATTTTCGAGAATCGACTGATCCGGCCCTCGACGAACAGGAACCCATCTTCGTCAAACCGACCGACATCGCCGGTGCAATACCAATCGTCTTTCAAAATGTCGTCCGTCCGCTTTTTATCTTTATAATAGCCACCAAAAACATTCGCGCCCTTCAGCCACAAGACGCCCGTCTCAAAGAGCGATAGATCCTCCTCCGTCTCCGGATGACGAATGCGCGCACTGATGCCAGGCAACATCCGACCTACACTCCCCGGACGTCGACACGACATTCCGGACGGGTTCAGCTGAGTCGGAGGAATATCGGGCGCGTTTACCGCCACCACAGGACTGGCTTCCGTCATTCCGTAGCCCTCGCAAATGCCTACGTGCAAGGTCGCCTCAAATTCTTTCATCAAATCGATCGGCAACTTCTCGGCACCCGTTACCACCATTTTAAGTGATTTCAATTGCTCCGGTCGCGACTTGCGGATGAATGCCCGTAAAAAGGTTGGCGTATTGATCATCAGCTCCACTTTCTGGCGTTCAATGAGTTCCGATAATTTTGAGGTCTCCAGGGGCGACGGATAAGTCACCACGCGCGGCCCGCCCATGAGCGGCCACCAGAGGGTCACGGTACTGCCGAAGCTGTGGAAAATGGGGAGGCAGCCCAGAACCGATTGAATGTGCGTGCGTGCCAGGACCGCCTCGATTTGCGCCGTGTTGGCAATGATGTTTCGGTGAGACATCATCACGCCCTTGGGTTCGCCCGCACTACCGCTGGTGAACAGCAGCACCGCTTCATCGCGGTCACCCTCCTCAGGTACTTCCATCCAACGCCCCAGCCAATAAACCGGGCCGAGCCAGCCCAGCACGTAACACGTGAGCAAGGTCAACTTCGAGACGCCCTTGACGAGGTCAGCGACATCGAGCATTTCGCCGCCCGATTCCGCAGTCGGCCAGGGGAAGTCTTTAACCCGGGCCACCATCGGAGCCGAACTCAGAAAGACGCGGAGATGCGCTTTCTTAATGGCCGCTTCATTCGCCGCCCGTCCCGCCGTAAAGTTAAGATTTACGGGTGTTTTCCCCGCCAAAACCACGGCGAGATTCGCAATGGTGACGCCCAAACCCGGCGGCAAAATGATTCCGACCCGCTTATCGGTCACCTCATTACGCAGCTTGCGGCCCAACGCCATCCCGATTGCGAGGAGCTTACCGCCTGTCAACGTACGATCATTCGCAAAGCCGTCGGTAATCACCGGTTTGAAAAAGTGGCGCTTCAGGCCGCGAATGGCCTCGCGTCCGATGTGACTTTTCAGCTCGGGCCGACTCTCAAAAGCTTGCGCGGAGAGGTCATACAATCGGCGGCGCATCGTCTCAGGGCTCGCTTCATTCCAATCAACCGGCTCGCCAAAATAGATCCAGACACGAAGTGGAAATTCGCGAGGTCTCTTCCAAAAAAACTTTCCGCCGTAAAAAGAAAAGACGGAGCCCCACACGTTTTCCAACCAGACTGGCACGATGGGTACACGCGCTTTTCTGGCGACCAACTCATAGCCGCGGTTGAGTTTTTGCAGGGCTGAGGTCCTGGTCAATGCGCCCTCCGGAAAGAGACACACCACTTCGCCCCGGGCAAGCGCTTCGGCAGCGGTCTCGATTGCGCCCCGAGCGCGCTTGGCATTTACGGGAATCGCATCGAGCATGCGCAATCCCCAGTTCAGGTACCAGAGTTGGTACATGCCTTCATCGACAACAAAACGAATGGGTCGCGGACAGGCCAACTGGAGAACGATCGCGTCGATAAATGAAATGTGATTCGGCAAGAGAACCACGCCACCTTGTTCGGGAACTCGATCCAAACCCATCGGCTGCACCCGATAAAACGTGCGGCCTAAAAGAGCCAGAAAGAGCCGGAGCAAACCCTCCGGCAGCGATACAAACATGAATAGCGCCAGAATCGTGGTGGGAATCGCGTAGAGAAAGAGCTGATTCTGCGCTTTTACATGCAGCACCAGGGAGATGAAGAACTGAATCAGCACCGCACCGATCCCGAACAGATTCACGATCAAGTTATTCGCACTTAAGATTCGACCGCGCCGATCGGGCTCCACCTGTTCTTGGAGGTAAGCGTTCAGCGGAACGACGAAGAGTGCACCCGCCGCGCCAAGAAGAAAAAGGGCCATCAAAAATAGAAATCCAGTGGGTGGTGCCATCCCAGCGCCTAAGGTGGCCGCGATCATTCCCAAGGCTCCGAAGGGAACGAGCCCGATTTCCACTTGGTGCGTGGTCAAGCGCGTGACCAAAAAGCTCCCGCAAATGATCCCGAATCCCAGAACCGAAGCGTACACACCGGTCTGGGAGGCTGTGCCCGTTTGGTTGTTATAAACCTCGCCGGAGACCTCGAATAGCGTGAGGTATAACGCCCCGGCAAACCCATAAAAGTAGCTGATGCCGAAGACGCTAAACCGGATCGCTTTCTCCTGATAGACCTCACGCAATTGCCCGAAATGCTCCCAGAGGAGACTCGCCCGGAACGGTTGATTCGAGCGGGCCGGTGTCACCTTGATTTGATAGCCTGCCACTAGCGACAAGAGAGCCATTCCGGCCAACACCATCAACGTGATTTGCGCGCTGAACCACGGGCGATCGTGAGTCTGGAGACGGCAGTAGTCATAGAGCGTTCCGCCGGCCAAGCCGCCGACCAGCATGCTCGTAATGGCCGTGACCTCGACAATCCCCACGGCTGTTCCGATGGTGTTCGGGGCGACGATCTCCTTAATAATCCCCTGCTTGGCGGGAGAGAAAAACGCGCACTGAACGCCCAGCAAAAATAGCCCAACGATGGCGAGCTCGATTGTATGCAGATGAACAGCCAGCGTGATCAAGCCCATCACGAACATCTGGGCCCACAGCGTCCAGACGATCACTTGCCTTTTGGAAAAACGATCCGCCACCCAGCCCGCAGTCGGGGCGAACAATACAAAGGGCAGGATGATGATCGTCGCTAAAATCGTCTTTAGCAGCTTGCCGAAATCCTCCGCAGCGGCTTGTTGATCCGGCGGCAGACCCTGGTCATGCTCCCTAAAAAAATCGGGAGCCACGGCGGCACCTAACGCCATCAGCATCAGCTTAGCGGCGTTATCGTTCAGAAGAACCTGAATCTGGGTGATGACCAAACAAACAAACGAGCGTTTCATGCGTGCGTGTGTTTGGCGGCAGCTCCCACCAAATACTGAAACTTATGTCCTTCACTCCAGCAGCGAACCTCCCACCCACCGTTTACGACTCTGGATTTCATAGTTAGGCTTGGATTATCAGTGCGCCATTGCGCGGCATGGAGTATGCACTCACTCACGAGAAATGCAACGGCAGCTTCTATCTCATAGCACAGCCCCCTAAACACTTTGCCCCTATGAACCGATCCCGCATTAAATTTCGCCTATTGCTTTGCCTGGTGGGCAACGTGGCCTTACTCCTAATTCTGGCGCTCTACCTCCAGATATCCCTGGAAACGGTGACGCGCTTCGCTTCCCTGGCGCATATCAGCGAAACGAACCTCTCCACGCTCAGGATGGTGCCCAATTATATCAGCACCATTACAGCTCAGTTGCAGGCCTATCGGCTGACCAACGATCGCGTATTTGTCGACGAAATCGCTCAATCACAACAACTCCTCCGTCAAACGCTCGTTTCGAGTCAAATTCCTTCAGATGAATTCGAAAAAACGCGAGTGAATCTCATCAATCAGTGGTTGGGCGACGTGGTGAACCCAGTGTTAAAAGCGACGCCGGGTTCCGCCCTCGACTGGCCGAACCTCGACTACCGCAGCGCGCAACTCATCCGCCAAATTTCTCGAGCCACCGACTTGGAAGTCGCGTTGCAAACCAGCCTCATCGATGGCCTTTCCAATCAGGAAAATGCCGAAATTGCGGAGCGGGTGCACCTCATGTGGTTCCTAGTCGGCTCGGTAACCATTTTCACGATCATTATCCAGTGGGTTATTTCCAACTCCATTATTGATCCGCTACAGCAATTGGAGCACGTGGTGAAGCAGATCCTGGCCGGGGACCACACCATAAAAGCGCGGGTTCACACGAACGATGAAATTCAGACATTGGCGGAAGCGTTCAATGAACTGACCCGTAATTTGCTGAGTAAAGGTGAGGAACTGGAGCAGTCGAATCAACTGCTGGAAGCGCGCGTTCGGGATAAAACGGCCGAGCTCGCGGAGAAAAACGAGCGCCTGGAAGAGGCCTCTCGGCTTAAGGACGAATTCCTAGCCACGCTGAGCCATGAACTGCGCACGCCCCTCACCCCCATCATCTCCAGCGCGCATTTGATCCTCTCCGATGACGGGCTTTCTCCAGATGTGCACAACATGATGAGCTCGGTGGAGCGCAATGCCAAGGCGCTCTCAAGAATGATCGATGAGTTGCTCGATCTCTCCGCATCAATGAACCGGAAGCTCTCCTTGAGCTTGGAACCGGTCAACATGGTCGCCTGGGCCGAGGATACCTTAAATGCTCTCAAGCCCACGGTGGAATCGAAAAGCCTAACGCTGATTCGCTCTCTGCCCACCCACCTCGTCTCGCTCTCCGTCGATCCCTCACGTCTCTCTCAAATCTTAACCAACCTCGTGAACAACGCGGTTAAATTCTCGCAGAAAAGCAAATCGATTTGGGTCTCGATGTTCGTCGAAAACGGTTTCCTGGTGTTGACCGTTCGGGATGAAGGCGTCGGCTTTGAACAAGTCGATATTGACCGGATCTTCACGATGTTTCAACAGGCGCAATCGAACGAGGCGATCAAAGCGGGCGGGCTCGGAGTTGGCCTCACCGTCGCGCGTTCACTCGCAGAGCTCCATGGCGGTTCGTTGACTGCACACAGTCCTGGCCCTAGCCAAGGGGCCACGTTCACCCTGCGTTTGCCCTATGCCACCGCGCTTCAACAGGCCCAGGTCACCCACCGGCCCTTGAGCAAGATTCCCCTGCCCGAAAACTCGCGCTCACTGCTGAAGGGCAAGCGCATTCTCCTAGTGGAAGACTCGACGGACACGCTCGACTCGCTCCGAAAGATTTTCGAGCGCCGGGGCTGCATTGTTTCCTGTACGGTATCCGCTGAAGAAGCGCTGGTACTTTGCCAAAAAACGAAGCCCTTTGACTTAGTGGTGTCGGATATCGGATTGCCGGGCATCTCCGGGGTCGAGTTTATTTCCAAGCTGCGCACCTTCCCCGGCTCCAGCAATCTCATCGCCGTGGCGCTCAGCGGGTTAGGTCGGGAAAAAGATACGGCGGCCTCTCTACGATCTGGCTTCGATGCCCACCTGCTGAAACCAATCGATGTCTTGCGATTAGAACAAGTGCTGGCGGACCTGCTGCAATCGAAACCGTCCATCCAAGCCTAATATCTAGTGCACGTTACGTATTTGATTCCTTTTTGCTATTCATGAAGCTAACTATCGAAGTATGTCGAACGAGGAAGTGCTTACGTTACCTGATGAAGTTTTTCTCCTGGCTTTTAATCGGAAAACCGGACTTTTACCGAATCCCGCACTCCTGGAACCTCTGCTAGCGGGAGCGGTGCTTTTAGAACTGGCGTTACAAGACCGCATCGGTAGCGAAGGCCGAGCCGCGTTTCTCCTCAAAAACACGTCTCCTTCCGGAAACGAATTCCTAGACAAGTGCATGCTTGCGCTGAAGGACAAGGCGGCCAACCACTATTTTAAGTATTGGATCGCTGAAAACGGTGGATTCGGAAAAATCGACGAGACCATCACCAAGTCCCACAAAGCACGCAAGCTCATGGTGCCCATCACACGGCGTATCGCGTTTTTGTTCCCACAGGAGGGCTGGGATCATCCGAACCCGACCCTACAACAAGAGATTTTCAAGCGGGCGACTCAAGTCCGGGAAGCTGGAGAGAAACTGGAACCGCGCGATTATTGCCTCGTTAAATGCCTTCAGGCGGGGCTCTACACATTCGAGCATCTCATCACTCACGAGAAAATCGGACAGCTTCCGGAACCCTCCATGGTCCGGTCGGAGACGGTGGATGAAGACATCATTCAGCGCGTTTACGGAACGATTCTCCACTGTAACGAATCGAGTTAGCCGCATTCTCGGAAGATGCGTGGCTTTGTCGACACGCACCGCATCTTACGCTAACGTCACCTCCATGAGTCCCGAAGTTAATCCGTACGTCCTCCAACACATCGCTCGACAACTCCGGATCTTGTCCTCGGAAATCCCGCGCTCGACCCTTTCCCCGGTTCTCGAACCCCACACGCCGGCACGCGCGTTAATCGATCGGTACGCGGTGCAATCGGGGCTGATCTCCGGCGGCTTGGCGTTGCCTCCCGGTCCGTTCGGGCTTGTGACGATCTTACCTGATCTGGCCATTCTCTGGCGCAACCACATCAAGATGATCGCTGATCTCGCCGCTCTCCACGACAAAACGCAGCACCTCGTCCCGGAAGTCATCCTCTACTGCTTGTTTGAGCACACCACCACGCAGCCTGTCTGTGATTTCATGGATAAAATGGGTTCGGGTATCACTCTGGAACGCTCATCCTGGCACGCCATACAAAAGCTCAGTGAAGCCTGCGCCCTTCGCGTGGCGCAGCGACTCGCTCGCATCGCCATCAGCCGCTATGTCCCCATTGTCGGTGCCGTCGCCATCGCAGCCTACGCCTACCGGGAAACACGCCTCGTTGGGAAAAACGCCCTCTACTTCCTGGAAAACGAAACGATCATTATGGAAGACGGCCAGCAGCAGATCACTGTAGGGGAGTAGATTTATTTATTCCGCTTCAGTTACAAAGTGTTAAACCTAACCGCTAATGGTATCCCTATTACTGAACAGGATATCGAGTTATTTGAAAATAGCGCAAACATCTCGCTTTTATATCAGTTGTTGTCACTAAGGATGCTGTGATGACCTATTTTGAATCACATCTACTCGGAAACGCACTGTCTAAAAGCTCTTCGAAATCGAGATCGTCGCGTAGCAAGCTTTGTTGGTTCCGACGACGTTGGTGATTTGGTAGTCGGCAAATCCACACGAGAGACTCACGTCAAAGTAATTGGCGACGGGCAGTGCGATGAATCCGCCGTAGTTCCATTCAGTTCGTTGGAAATCGCCTGAATAGACTCCTTCTGGGCCAGCAATCAGGTTCCCGAATTCTGAGAATCGATAACCGGTTCGCAATCGGCAATACGATGCATGTTCAATGGTTGAGAATTGGCCCAGTCCATTGAAGCACCAGCGATCTGCGACCATGCCATTAAACTGTGACCCGATCTGAACACCCACCTTGGCAGCACCGGTTACGTTGCTGTAGGGATCGGCGATATTGAGCGCACGAATATGATATTGTGGTCCAGCGTAGCCACTGACCCACCACGTTTTACTGGGAAAGTAGAGATAGCCGAGACCCGCACTCGTATCGAAGATTGAAGCTCGCACCTTCCCTTGAATGGGATTTATAACATAACTGTACTGCCCCCCTCCGATATTACCGAAAGCAAACAGTCCGCCCTTAAAGAGATGCCCGTTCAGCGAGTAAATACCACCTGCGTAGGTAGTATAGTTTCGCGGTCGATAATCCATCCCGATGTACGTATTCGAACTGGGATCAGCGCCTTGGACTTGGACGTCACTGGGCCCGGCGATTCGAGCATCTGCGTAGGATTTGCTCGGCAGAATGCAGAGCCCAAAACCAATCAAGAGCGTAGCGATAAGGAATTTCATACCAATTGAAAACGTGGTCAGCGGAACATCGGAAAGTCAACAGCTGTTGAAAAATGCCTGGGAAGAATTTTAATGGCGTGCATTTTAGTGGACATTATTTGCAATGATTTGACGTCAAACAGTCCGCGGCGAGCTCGAGCGTAGTATCATACGCTTTTCCAGTTTTTCAGGTAAAGTGATGAAAAATCGACGTTAAGTGCTGTGTTGTAGAATGTTCGAGATGTTGAACTTTTTACAAAGAAAATTCTCTTGCTCCCCTACAGCTCTTTCGCCAAGTTCGTCGTGATCTCCACACATGAAATACAAGCTACTGGGTAGAAGCGGGCTGCGGGTTTCTGAACTTTGTTTGGGTTGTGCTACTTTTGGAACTAATTGGGGCCCAATTGGCTCTGACTTAAAAGAGAGTGCTCGAATCTTTGACGCATTTACTGAGGCTGGCGGCAATTTTGTCGATACCTCCAATCGCTATCAAGAGAGCCAATCCGAGGAATTTCTGGGCGAATTCATTAAGAAAGATCGCCACCGCATTGTTATCGGAACCAAGTACTCGCTTTTCGATGGCATGGTTAAGGGCGATGATCCAAACGGACACGGAAACCACCGCAAGAATTTGATCCGTTCTGTGGAACAGAGTTTGAAACGATTGCAAACGGAGTACATCGACGTGCTCTGGTTGCACATTTATGATTACACGACGCCCATCGACGAGATTCTGCGGGCGTTAGATGACCTCGTTCGGCAAGGCAAAATTCATTACGCCGGTGCTTCCAATTTCCCTGCTTGGTGGATTGCCCGTGCCAATACGATGGCCGATTTTCAGGGCTGGACCCCTTTTATAGCCACACAAGTAGAGTACAGCATTGTGGAGCGCTCACTGGAGCCTGAGTTCTTGCCGATGTGTAAGGAACTCGATATAGCGCTGGTCTGTTGGTCACCGACGGGTGGCGGCGTTACAACCGGCAAGTACAACCGGGGCACTCTGGATGCGAATCAGCCTCATCGCCTTTCTGTGGAAGTGGATCCGAGCAAAGGCCATTTTTGGAACAAGATGGCTGTTCGTAATTTGGCCATCATGGAGGATGTGATCAAGATTGCAGATGAGATTGGTCGTCCGCCGGTTCAGGTTTCGCTCCGCTGGCTGATGCAGCAGAAAGTGGTCACCATTCCCATCTTTTCAGCGAGGACTTTGGAACAGGCGAAAGAGGATTTAGGGGCTGCTGATTTTGTTCTAACGGACGATCAAATGGCCCGTCTCAGCCAAGTCAGCAAGGCAGCCATTACCTCGATCATGCCGGAAGCCGGGCCTTATCCTTACCCCATGCTGGAGTATGGAAGCCCCGCGCTTCCTGAGTTTTACTCCCGAGGCCTTTTGTACGGGCAAATGGAAAAGAAAATCGAAAATCACCGTCGGGCGTACCCATACCAATACCAACGCGAGTAACCACCACCAAAAGAAGAAAGAAGAAGAATGAAAACATCCGCAATCCTCTGCATTGCCCTCGTGCTCACGACATCTGTCGTGTTTGCTCAACCGAAGAAAGCCATGGACTCCAAAAACATGGTCGACTCCAAGGAGATTATTCCCCCTCCAAATGTCCCCTGTGAAAGCTTTCTGAAAAATTTCTATGTCCAAGCCACAGCTGGTGGCCAAGAGCGTGAGCGCGCGGTTGAAAGTGCCAGCACTTTCGCGGTGTTTGATCCCGGTTTCTTTTTCGGCGGTGGCATTGGTTATATGGGCCCGAAAGTCGGGCCGGGCCAATTCCGCTTCGAAGTGGAAGGTAACTATCAGTATAATCAAGTTCGTCGGCTCTCGGCTACAGGCGTCGGTGAATATCCGGGTCGCGGTCATATCGATCTGCGCTCTGGGTTTCTCGACGCATTTTACGATTTGCACATTCACCATTCGCGCTGGATTCCCTACATCGGCGGCGGCGTCGGTTTGGTCAGTTCCCGGATTAACGGAATGTGGTTTGCCTCCGGTCCCGCTGCTGGTTTGACGAGCTTGTACGGCGACGCAACGGCAGTCGCTTGGAATGTTCAGGCCGGTGTGACGTACAAAATCGACAAGCACTTTGATATCTTCGCCCAGTACCGCTACCAGGATTCTGGCCGGTTGAACTTCCACTTCAATAACGCAATCGTACCAACTGCTGGTCCGAATGGGGCACTGACGCATGGTGGTGAGCTCGGCGTTCGCTATCACTTTTAACCTTGAACCAATCCCTTCTTTAGTTGCGAATCAAACGACATGGAACCCGACTACATCATCATCGGTGCAGGCTCTGCAGGTTGCGTTTTGGCGAATCGACTGAGCGCAGATTCAGGCCTAAACGTTCTCCTGCTTGAAGCGGGTGGACCCGATGATAAACCCGAAATCCATGAGCCGAAGGATGTCCTTAAACTGTGGGGCTCCGAGATTGATTGGGGCTATGTAACGGAACCGCAGCCGGGGTTACTGGGACGTCGGGTCGGTATAGCCCGGGGCAAGACTCTCGGTGGTTCTAGCTCAATCTACGCGATGGTCCATGTCCGAGGGAATCGACGAGACTTCGATCACTGGAATTTCCTTGGGAACGACGGTTGGAGTTTCAATGAAGTGCTTCCCTATTTCAAACGCTCGGAAGATTGGGAAGGTGGCGGCGATTCCGAATATCACGGGATCGGCGGTCCGCTTCAAGTGCGCACGCTGAAAGATCCCACGGCAGTTGCTACGGCATTCACTCATGCGGCCGTCGAGCTGGGTTACTCGGGTCCCGATTGGGATGTCTGCGGTGCTCAACAAGAAAACGGTGCGGGGCTTTATCGCCACAATGTCACCGCAGAAGGGAAGCGTTGTAGCACAGCGGTTGGTTACCTTCGTCCCGTTTTATCGCGACCCAACCTAACCGTTCAAACGAAGACCCATGTCACACGATTGATCATCGAAAATAATCGCGTGACGGGTGTGGAAGTCGTGGTTAACGGAAGCTCCGAAAAGCAGGTGATTCATTGCCAGCGCGAGGTGATTCTTTGTGCCGGTGCTTTCGCTTCTCCTGCTCTTTTGTTGCTCTCGGGAATCGGGTGCGCCACGCAGCTTGCATCCCATCGGATTTCTACGGTTATTGATCTACCTGGAGTTGGTAAAAACCTGCAAGATCACCTGCTCTTGCCTGTGTTCT
>CAVURW010000254.1:0-6244 GCA_963743595.1 uncultured Verrucomicrobiae bacterium | reverse complement strand
GTTAAGACTTGCCCGGAACGCGCGCACATGGCCCAAATTTTATTGAGCAATTCGTCATTCGAATGGAAGCTCGCGACCAAATCGTAGGGGTACAGACGCTCGATAAGTTGTAATTTGTTCACGGTGATTTGACCGCTCTTCAGCGTTAACCCGCCGCGCGTAAATCCGCGTGAATCGACCGTGATGAACGTCTGCTTTCCGGCCTTGGCTTTGTAGGTAACGCCCTGATGATCCAGCGTCAATTCGGAGCCGGCAGTCGCATCCATTTCAATGACGGTGTAGGCCTGAACAAGTTTATCGAAGTCGAAGCTAATTTTGTCGCCCGGTTTCATTGTTACCGGCAATGTCGCATTATTATTCAGGCGCACCGTTAGGGGAGTATCGCGCAGCAGTGGGATGCGCCGGGCAGTGAGAGTCCCCCATTGCGCGCCATCGATCTTCCGGGCTGTCTCCCACTTGCTATCGTCGTAATCCGTGTTCATCCACTCGCCATCTTCCACAGTCGCATCGAGTGAGCTTTCGGTAATATTCGCCCAGGAAACGGAAGCGAGGCGGTAACGCGTCTGGGCACTCCATTTCCACGATTCGTCCGTGACCATCTTGTCACCGTTGATCTCCAAGACGGCTCCGAGCCCAGAGGCGTGTTTCATGATCTTACCGCCACTGCCATTGGAAAGAATCAAGAGCACCACCACGTTTTTGCCAGGCTGAAGCTGATTCGCGATTGGGACGGAATCGTACTCCGGGCCGTTCGGCTGAAAACGCGCCGGACCGCGCTCCACATATTGCCCGTTCACCCATAGCAAATACCGGGCGTTGGCAAAGAGATGAACAAAAGCGCTGTTCGGCTTGGAACTCAGGTCGAAGCTCTTCCGAAAAGCGACAAAGTAGGCGGTTGCTCCAGGATTGTAAGCTTGCCCGGTCCAGATCATGTTGTCTTGAATTTGCGTTCCCAGCGGATCGGCCTGAATGCTCGGAAACGATTGCAGGGGAGGAGTTTCGGCGGCCTTCAGCAGGCTTAAGGAAAGGATGAGCAACAAGTGCACTAAGAGAAGAGCTGAACGAGCCATCCGCTTACATTATCGAAAGTAGAAATAACGCCAAAGCGTTAGTTAGCATATTTTGCACCCCTCAGGGCGACCAATTCTTGAGATCGGGCTGAATTCTGAATTCATCACGTGGTCGTCACTCGGCTGAGTGCGATGCGATCTTCAAAATCGGCATCAGCCGATTGACGATAGGCGAGGGTATCGATTCCCAAATCGAGTGATGCATACCCGTTTTGGGCAAATATTTTGAGGCATTGTTCCTTCTGCCGTTTATTCATGAAATTGTTCTCGAAATGAACGATCTTCGGGCGAACAGTGGAGAAATCGATCGTCTTGAGAATGGTAAAGTCGTGGCCCTCGGTATCGATTTGCAGAAGATCCACGCGTTCCACACCATGCTTTTTTAACAACGAGCTAACGGTGACGGCGGGCACCTGAATACTGACCAATTTACCGCGCGCACCATCGCTGTTGAGTTGCAGATAGTGCTTGCGAGTGGAGGTGAGCATGGAGGCGTGAGAGTCGGCGGTTGCACCTTCAAAACAGTGCAGGGTCAGGGTGCCTTCTTTCGAATCGATGGCGACGTTCTCTAGAATCAGTTCGGGGTGATCTTTGTAATTTTCCTGGAGCTGTTTAAACACCACAGGGTTCGGTTCAACCAAGATGCCGCGCCAACGGTACTTGCGGACGTAAGGCGAAATGGGGTCGTGGCTTTTGCCATCGTGAGCACCAATCTGGAGGAAGAAAACCTCTTTTTGTTGGCCGATCAGTTCCCGAATCGTGAGACCTAAAATATCGATCGGTTGAACCGGAACGTTGATGATCGGTTTGAGATCAAACCCAGCCGCGCGGGCCATGCGATGGAGCGCCTTTTCAACGATTAAGCGGACATCATCCCTGTTCATGGCGGCATCAGGTTCGCCGCTGAAGGCGCGTTAGTAAAGTTTTTAGAAATCAGGTGCGAAAGGTTTGGCGATTTGTCGAACACTGCGAATAGGATTTCAGTAAACACGTTTTGGATGTATAAAAGGGATGGGGCGATAGTTTTCTCGCAGCCTTGACAATTCCCTCTCAGCAATGGCAAGGCCACCAGTATCAATGGCATAAAGATCACGAAGACTACTGCGCAGATCAGATCCAGCCTAAGGGGACTACCTGAACGATGTAGTGTGCGGTCGTGACAAATCGATGCAACAGGAGAAATTGCCAGAAAGTATTGCAGCTGAAATCTACCAACGATTAAATCTCAAACATGCGGAAATTCAACGACGAGAATGGGTTGGAGGAGATTCTTGGTTGCATCTATGTCGCCCAAGGATGGCCCGAATTTTGTGAGGAGATAAAAATTAAGAAGCTGTTGGATGAGATCGTGGCTCGAATTCGTGAAAAGCTCGCCAGAAACAAAAATCCAACTCGGCACAACTGGTTCACTCTTGCGATAGAATGTGTTATCGAAGCCCAGGCTCGTTTTGCTTTAAACGATCTTGAGGGAGGCCAATCACTTTTAAAAAAAGCCGAAGACTACCTCGCTTCAGGTAATAAAGCGCACAAACGAAGAGCTGCTTTCCTCATCGCCCCGGATGGCGTAATTCATCCCAAAAAGCGGTAATGTCTCTGCTTTCAAAACGGCCACAATTCCGCCTCAGGATCGGTCGGCACGAGCGAGGAATTTATCCAGCGTTCCACGCGAAATTCAACCGAATCGAAAAGGACGCAGTCGCGGTGAAACGGTGCGGGAATGTGAGGGAAAAGCGCGTCGCCTTCCACGAACTGCTTCACGATTGTCAGGTAAAGCCGGGAGCACTCGGGCAAGAGTTGCGCGTAGATCTGTCCGCCACCGCACACCCATACGGTGGTGCTGGGCTCCGGTTGTTGGGCGAGTAAGCCGATCCAATCTGCAGACACACTTACATTCTCCGGTAACGGTTGCAGCGCGAGCTCTGCGGCCGTCTGCCGAGTCAGAATACATGTGGTGCGACCGGGCAATGGGCGGCCAATCGATTGATACGTCTTACGCCCCATGAGTAGCAGTCCACCCATCGTTTTGTGTTTAAACCATCGAAAATCGAGCGGCAAATGCCAGGGGATTTTCCCGTGATTTCCGATAATGCCATTCTCAGAAACGGCGGCGATTGCAAATAAGGGGCGGGGCGTTTGGGTAGACATCGAATCTTGCGCTTTCTGGTGCACCAGCTACATCTTATGCCTACGGTGCTTCGTTTACGGTAACCGAAATTGGAGGAATTGACGATGATGTTTAAAGGAATGGCCGCGATGGCCCAGGGCGAGCGACTGAAACCTTTTGAGTTCGATCCCGGTACGCTGAAAGACGATCACGTTGAGATCGCCGTGGAGTATTGCGGTGTTTGCCACTCGGATCTCTCTCTTCTTAATAACGACTGGGGTAACACGCAGTACCCTGCCGTAGCGGGGCACGAGGTGGTGGGAAAAGTCGTGGCTCTCGGCGATCACGTGAAGACCCTTTCCATCGGACAACGCGTGGGGCTCGGGTGGTACTCAGGCAGCTGTCTTGTTTGCCCTAGCTGCATGGGGGGCGACCATAATTTATGCGTTACGCCGGGTGCCCTAGAGTGCACAGCGATCGGTCGGTACGGTGGCTTTGCCAACCGCGTGCGCTGTCAATCAACCTGGGCCACACCTCTGCCGGAGGGGCTCGATTTCAAAAAAGTCGGCCCGCTTTTCTGCGGAGGCATAACGGTTTTTAACCCCATCATCCAATTCGGCGTGCGCCCGACCGATCGTGTCGGCGTTATCGGAATTGGGGGACTTGGCCACCTGGCGCTCGCATTTCTAAACAAGTGGGGCTGCGAAGTCACGGCATTCACGTCCAGCGAATCCAAGCGAGCGGAGGCGCTCCAATTGGGCGCCCATAAGGTCGTGAATTCTCGCGATTCTGATCAGATCAAGAAGATACGCGGCTCGCTTAACTTCATCATCTCCACCGTAAATGTCTCGCTTGATTGGCACGTTTACGTGGAGGCCCTAGCGCCGAAAGGTCGTCTTCACACCGTTGGAGCTGTCCCGGAGCCGATTTCTGTCTCTGCTTTCTCACTGCTTTTCGGGCAAAAATCGATTTCCGGATCTCCCGCAGGCAGCCCGACAACGGCTCAAATGATGATCGATTTTTGTGCCCGCCATAACATCGCACCAGTGACCGAACACTTTAAACTCACGGAGATCAACGAGGCACTAGCCCACTTGAGCGCAGGGAAAGCACGGTATCGAATCGTATTAGAAAATGATCTAGGATAGTGCTCAATGAACGGTCGCCCTTCGATCAATCGCAAGACGGCAATGAAGGTGAAGGGCGGTCGGGTCCAGCGCAAGAACCGGCACGTGCCGACCACGCGGCAGGGGTACGTCATTGATCGCGAATCGCCGCGCAAGGGCTTTCGACACGTTGTTACAAAAGCGCACCTGGTTCGGTTCTTAGAGCTGATTCCCGATTGGCCACTCGTCTCGGTGGGGCTGGAGCGTGTTGTACTCGGTGGCGGCGAGGATGGCACCGATGGCTGCTACGAGTATTTCCATCGGGAACGGACCGGCTCCATTCGCCTGGAAGCGTGGTCGACGGAAGATCGAGTCGAGTTGCAACGCGACTATTACGAGGCGCACCGCACCCTTTTCGATCGGTTTTCCGTGACCTCCCTGCAGGAAGAGCGGGCTCGTGTGACGGCCTATTTTTCTGAGGTGCAAGCGCGTGCGTTTCTATTGCTGCACGTGTTTATGCACGAATTGGGACATCATCGGGAACGGATGTTACGAAAAGAATCGGGAATTCAATTGCGCGAATCGTTCGCGGAATCTTTTGCGAATCAACGCTTTGAAGAGTTGTGGGAGCGCTATAACACGAAGTTAGAACGAGTGCGGTAGGCTATTTTTAGTAACAGAGTGCACTGTTCTGTTGACATTCCCGTGATAAAGTTTGACAGAAAGAGGCCTTAGGCACGAGATGGACACTGGGCATTTCACGCTATGACGCACTTTGAGCAACTGCGATCCGAGTTTCGTCCGATCATCGGTCAGCCTTGTTGGACCCTGATCGGGCCTATGGGTGGGTCCATGTTCTCCATCCAGATCGGCGCGAAGGTTCCCCGCATCATCCCGCTCGATAACGAAGCGTTAACCCCGGAACAGCGGCAGTTTACGGGCGAGTATTGCCTCTTTTTTCAACAGGTTGGCTGGTGGATTCGCCGTGGCGATGAGACGCTTTGCGACACCAATTCATCTCCAGAGGAAGATGGCCCCATGCATGAGACTTTTCCGTTCTTGTGGGGCCGTATCATCGAGACGGTGAAATTCGGCAAAACCCCGGATCGGATGGCGCTGGAACTCTCGGGAGGGTTCATCCTGCAAACGGAATCGTGGACGATGGACCCCCGCGACTGTTGCTACTCCTATTTCATGAAAGCCAAGCGGATCGTCTACAATATCCACGTGGGCGGCGATATAACCGAAGACGCTATCGACCACGATTGAGTTCGCGCCGGTGGAGGTTGCCTACAATAGAGCCGGAGCAGCCTTTGCCTATCATGTGCCTTCCTGCGCTAGCCCGCTGGAATCAGAGTTAAACGCCTGGGCGTTTAACTCGAGACGAATTCGGTTTTGCTCTCTCGGCAGAGGCCACGCAAGTTGGCCACGAGGAAAAATCCAGCTAATCTCCGTGTTAGTTCCTGGAGTAGCTCAGTGCTAGAGCGGTCGGCTCGTTACCGACTGGACGCAGGTTCGAGCCCTACCTTCGGAGCTCTAAGTTAAGTTGTTATGTATCAAGGGGTTATGAAGTTAAAATGGCGGATTTCTGGCAATTGCCAGAGGATTTGCCAGAGAGCCCGGTCTGAACGGCGTAGGTAGAATCTATGCTGACCAATCCCCGGCCAATTAACGTCAGCTCGCTCACGTGAGCGGGTGGTCTCCGGATAGGCTGTGTTTGTCGAAAAAGGAACGGCAAACATTATGCAAGATCGGTACTGGCTCTATGAACGGGAAAACGGGGTTTTCTACGTCCAGGACAAAATTAGCGGCAAACAACAAAGTCTCAAAACCAAGGATCGAACGACGGCGCAACGATTGTTGGCTGGGAAAAATCAATCGGTTGAACAGCCGATGTTAAATCGGTCGATGGCCAAGACTTACCTCTCGGCCAAGTCACCTGAACTTGTGGAGAGAACTTGGCA
>CAVURW010000253.1:0-21977 GCA_963743595.1 uncultured Verrucomicrobiae bacterium | reverse complement strand
TATTAAAACGAGCGGAAAAGGATGCGCAGGAGGCACAATCCGGGCACCCGCTCCGTCTACAGGTCGTGCGGTTTCTTGGAGAGAGCCCAGTGGAAGCCCCGGTAGAGTATTTCTCTTACCTCATCTTCTTGGGAGATTATCACCCATCCCTGTGCGCCATGCTTTTTGCGTGTCTCTGCGTGCTGGCCATCGGTGTTGCCGAAAGCATTCCGCCGCCCCCGATTCGTGATGCGAAAAGACAGCGTATCGTCCTGGAGATTTTTCTTTCGCTAGGCGTGCTCATCATCGCGCTGCCCATTTTTTTGCTATTGACCAGCGTATGGCTGATTCCATTGAAAAGCGCCCTGGTGGTCGGTTGGGTATGGTTCCGTCACACGATGTGGCTGCGCGAGGAGGCACTGGCGATTCTCCACGCACCTGCGGAAATCACTACTGTTACCGATAGCAAATTGCCACACCATCTCGAGGAGACCAAGCTCGCTTGCATTGCCCTAGCTATAGCCACGCCGATCTTTCTGATCATCGCCAATCCGTGGGTCTTTCCGCTGCAAGGAGCGCTCGTGGCGGGGTGGTTGCTCTATCGATACGCCATTGGTCATCGCGATTCCCTCCGCTGGATCTTCATTTCAACTGCGATTCCGCTCTGTCTCATCTACCCGTTCTTCATACGATTCGCCTATGCCGCGCGCTCCGACATCAAGTTCGCAATGGTCATCCAGCAAGTACCGATTTTGACGTGGATCGTTATCTGGTTGCCCGTCTTGATTCTCATCGTGGGGATGCTCGCCTACATAGCTGTTTCGGGCAGGCGTTCGTTTGTCACATTCGCGGGGATTGCGGCTACGGCTTTCGTCATTTTTTCGTACTACTTCTGCATCCACGATATTTACAGTGACCGTTACGAGATTTTTAACACCACGCTTAAATGGTGGTCTTGGATTTTTAACATGAGCCTAGTGCTCGGAACGATGGCTCTCTGGCCGCAAAAGTGGGGACGCCGTGTCATTTACCTGGCCACCTTCACGGCAGTCGCAGGCAATATCTATATGTATGGCGGGCACTGGATCACCGAAGAGAAGCCAGCATTCGGTCAAATGGAAGGCGATGCGTGGTTTAACGAGGATCATCGGAATGGCGTCCTGCTCACGTTATTGAAAGCCATGCCGCGCGGGACCGTCCTGCAGAAGTGCCCGCTTTACGGTGCGTGTCCCGCCTTTTCAGTAGCGGAATTCGCCGGGCAATATTCCGTCGGCGGCTGGACCTCTCACGAGCAGCTGTGGCGACCCGGTCGGCTCGATCTTGAGAAACTTCGCCAAGATCGTGAAGCCTTTTACATCGGTAAAATGACCGATCCTCTCCCGTGGCTGGGGGGAATTACGCCCGGTGGCGTGACCTACATCGCCTGGCTCACCGACGATAATTTGCCCGATCCAGCGAACTGGGACCGGGTCAATGACGCCATTAAAGAGCAGTATGACTGGCGACAAGTCGATAGCGTTGGGCCTAATCACATCGGCTTCTGGGTTCGCCGGCCCGGATATTAGACCCTAAGCGGTCTTAGAATTCGATTCCGCGCCTAATCTGCGCTATAGTTGCGAGACATGTCGCGGACCAAAAAGATGCGGCCCTCCGCTGCCTGGAATTTCGTTCTTCGCAATTCCTTACGTATTCCTTATGTGCGCGTGGATCGGGAAAGCTTCCTTCGCACGGAGCTCTCGCGCTACGCAGATTCAGATCGTGTGGATCTTGCCATCGCCATTGGCCCCAGCAGGGCGGGAATCCCCATACAGAAACTCGATTCAATCGCCACACGCGCCATTGAATCGCATCTCATGCAGGTGAGTGCGCTGTCGTTCACCGTGGGAATTCCCGGAGGTTGGTGGATGCTGGGCACAGTGCCTGCAGATCTCGCCCAGTTCTACTGGCATGTTCTCGTTATCCTCCAAAAACTCGCCTACCTCTACGGCTGGCCGGAACTCTTTAGCCCAGATGATCTGGAGCTCGGCGATGACGAACTGCTCCTGCTCACACTCTTTGTCGGGTCGATGTTTGGCGTCGAAACATCGCGTCAGGCACTGGCCACGATGGCAGAAGCACTCGCCCAGCACGTGGTCACGCGACTGCCGGAGCACGCGGTTCGGCATTGGGGGGTGTTTACGGTCGCGCAATCGGTCGGACGGATGATCGGGATGAACCTCACGCGCGAAGGCTTTTCCCGCACGCTCTCGAAAGTATTGCCAATCGTCGGCGGAATCGTCTCCGGCGTCATCACCTACTACTCCTTTAAACCGATGGCGTATGGATTGAAAAAGCACCTACGCGAATTGGCTCTGGCGAAAATGAAGCCGAAATTGCTCTTAAAGCAAAGTTCCGTTTCGTAGTCGGGAGACCGTCGTTTTGAAGCAAAGATGACCCTTACGGCTGGCCACCGTTTTTGTACTCCAGCCCCAGTGGGGTAAGTTCACCGGATTTCGAGCAGAGATTCGAATGAGCGAGTGCACCGTTATCCCCTGCTAAATCAGGAGGTAGTGCGAACCAAGCGTAGCGCTCCAAGTAAGGGATTTTCTCGAGCCGTGGAATAACAATTTTCGCGTAGGCCTGCTGTTGCGCTTCGGATGCCGGAGCGTGCCAGTCGGCCAGCGCAAACTCCGTTAGCCAGAGCGGCTTTTGGTACTGCTGATGCACGAGTTCTAACTTAGCGCAGAGGGCATCGGCCGCCTTCTCCGGCGAATCAAATCCACCCTCATAGTCGTGAACACAGATAAAATCGACGCGGCAACCATGATCTTTAGCGCCCTTCATAAACTTAGCCAGCCAGCCGTCTGGGGAGTCGTATCCACCAGCCGCAGCAGGACTACCCAGGCGCAGACCCGTGGCCTCCAGTTGCGGCCAGGCGTTTAAGGCATCTTCCACCGTGATGTTGGATTGGTTCGACTGATCGGGTTCATTAAAGCCGAGCAACACTTTTCCGTTTCGAGCCGCCTTTGCTAAGTCGGTTGGATTGAGCGATTTACTACCCCAAATCATCGGGACAAACTCCACCCCGTACGGAAGCTGCGTCTGCGGTTCCACAGCCCAATCGTAGCCCCACGACGGAGAAAGCGTCGTCAATCCACGAGTGAGCCCAGGGAACCCCCAGTATCCAATCCCCTGCTTCCGAGTACTGTCTGATCCATCCTGAGTCTCAGCGATGATTCCGTCCTTCGGGACTAGAAGCAGAGTTAAGAAAAGACACCAGCAAAAGATGAGATGAAAAGCCGTTCGGGATTGCACCCCTGCAAACTAATGCCGCTAAATACCTGGGTCAATACGGCGAGCCCTCCCCGAACGGGCTAACTCGAATGAGCGCTCGGTCATTCCTGGGCTCGTTAAAGCCGTCAGTGTCGGCTAGCATTTCCTTTTAATATGGAAAGTATGCCTTACGGGAAGAAATAGATGCGAATTCCCCTCCCCATTCTGACTCTCTTGATTTCACTCTGCACTCAGGCTTACGGTGATCGTGATGATGACCTGTACTTCGCTCGAAAACAGATCCTCGATAAAGCAAAATCAATTCATATTTCCACAATTCGTTTCACGAACGTATCCGCCGAGTCTGCAGCCGCATTCCTGGAACAAATGAGTAAGGACCTTGATCCCGAGAAGAGGGGAATTACCATCGAGATTAAAACGTCTACACCAATTCGACGCCCAGTATCTATCCTTCTCGATGATTGCTCTATTTTCCAGCTTCTCTCGATCGTCGCTGGGCAGACCGGCCTACATTGTTATGTTGCAGACAGGAGACTTGTTTTGAGTAATAAGAAACAATCAGATCCTCCGCTTGTAGATAAAGACACGTCCCTACCTGAAATCACCGACTGCATGGTTCACCATACTTACAGAAAGGTTGAAATAATAGCTTTCAGTGCCTTCGGGGAGTCCCTCGGACGACTCAGTTCAGACGACCTAAAGGATGGATACGACTATAAATATTCCAACCGCGACTCCAGGCTATTGCTCCGGCTTTTGAAGGAAGTTAAGATCAACGGACGGGGTGATGAGAATGATTTCGAATGCCGCTGGGGCATTCTACTTTTCCGTAGCGACCGAGAGGCGGACGAGCTGTTTTTTGATGGCGGACTAACGGAAGGAACGTGGAATGGGCGTCATCTGGTTTTGACCGAGAAATTCAAAAAGCTTTTGAAAGAGATCGCTCCCTATCGAGACGGATTTTACGATTGAAACAACTTGGGCGACTCAGGTGAAACCATTCGGCCAACATTCAAGAGCCCCAGAAGTCGGTTCTCGCCTGACCTGCTGATCGCATTTAAACTCCCCTTTCCCATGATCAGCCAGTCGCCACCGTCACCCATCGCTTTTGGCACATTGCCGATCGCGATCCCGCTGTTTCTCTCGCCGCTGGCTGGCTACACAAACCTCCCCTTTCGACTCGTCATTCGCGAGCTGGGTTCCATCGGCCTTTGCACTACCGACCTCGTCAATGCCCGGTCGCTCGTCGAGCGTAATCGCAAAGCGCTCAAGCTCATCGAGACTTCCGCAGCAGACACACCCCTCGCCGTGCAGCTCTTCGGATCGGTCCCCGGCGAGATGGTCGCCGCATCGAAGTATTTGGAGAGCGTGGGTGTCGCTTCCATTGACGTCAATATGGGGTGCCCCGTCCGAAAGGTGTGCCAAGTCGGTGCCGGTTCAGCCATGATGACCCAACACGACCGCACCGCCGATCTGATCCATCAAATGGTCTCCGCAGTCTCGATTCCCGTGACCTGTAAAATGCGGCTCGGCTGGGACGACGAGAACATCACCGCTCCGGAGCTCGCGGCGGCTCTAGAGGAAGCGGGAGCAACCGCCATCTTCGTTCACGGTCGCACGCGACAGCAAGGTTTTACCGGGCAAGTCAATCTTGCGGGAATCCGACGTGTCGTCCAGGCGGTTCGACGCATTCCGGTCATCGGGAATGGCGACATCACCACCCCAGAAGCGGCGCGAACCATGTTTACTGCGACCGGTTGCACGGGTATTAGCGTCGGGCGTGGAGCTTTCTACAACCCGTGGATTTTCGCTCATTCATGGCACCTGCTCACTACGGGAAGCTCCCTGCCGGAGCCGTCGTTTGACGACCGTATCCGCGTGATGACCCGCCACTTCGAGCTCATGATACAAGTCTTCGGTGAACCGATGGGTCCGGTGATGTTTCGCAAGGTGGGTCCCTGGTACGCCAAGCGGTTTGGCCCGGCCTCATTTTTCAATAAAGGCATCGTCCGTATTCAAACGACTGATGACTTTGTGCAACTTGTCGAAAAATATCGCGAATGGCGATTGCAGTTTCTGGACGATATCGGCAATTTACTTGAGAGGTATCGCCCAACACTGGACTCGGTAAACTTCAGAGACGACGATTGCGATGACACTGATTCAGCCGCCCTGCCCGCAGTATCGCGTCGCCGATCTCTCCCTGTACCCGCTGGACCGAATGAGCTTTGGTAGCGGCGACCATAAACTGAACTTGTCTAAACAATAAAAACGCGACTTTGTGAAATTTTTCACAAACTTTTCCTTGCTTAAAAAAACCTTCTCCCGATTATTGAAAGTCCCGATGCTCCACAGCTTATGGATTCCTTAACCTTCTCCTCATTCCCTCCTGTTTTCCTCGGTGAAGGGGTGCCCATGGCACCTGTCGAGCTATTTAATATTGGGGGCTTTCCGGTTACGAATTCGATGACCTCGGAGCTCATTGTGGCTGCTTTATTGATCGCCTTCGTTCAAATTTACATCCGCAAGCCCGCCCTGATTCCCACGCCCGTCCAAAACTTCGCTGAAATCATCATTGAGTCCCTCGCCGTGCTCCTGGAAGGCGTCATCGGTCGCACAATGATGAATCGCGCGTTCTGGTTTTTCGCCTCCATCTTCATTTTCATCGTGAGCTGTAACATTCTGGCACTTGTCCCCGGGGTGGGCTCGATCGGCCTGGGTCATGAGTCGGAGCCCGGCGTTTTTGAAATTGATAAACCCTATTTTCGTGGTGCTAATACCGACCTGAACCTGACCGCAGCCATGGCGATTGTCTTCGTCATCCTCTGGCTCTACTGGTCGTTTACAGAACTGGGCGTGTTGGGTGTGATCAAACACATCTTTGGTTCGAAAGCGCACTTCCCGAATGTAGCGATCAACCTCCTGTTCGCCCTGGTCTTCATTTTTGCGGGAGTCATTGAGCTCCTCTCCATCGCTGTTCGTCCGTTCTCACTGGCATTCCGGCTTTTTGGTAACATTTACGGTGGCGAATACCTGATGCACAGCGCCAGTCACATGGTTTCGCCATGGTTTGCTTCGCTGGCTTTGGCACCGTTTTACATCTTCGAAGTACTGGTCGCTTTTGTTCAGGCTTTCGTTTTTTGCATCCTCACAGCTGCGTTCACGGGAACCATGTGCAAACACGAGGAGGGCCACTCTTCAACCTCTGCGGAGAAGGACCACTCGCATTAGTTTTGCTAATTTTGATTTATTCACTTACAGTTAAGGCTAGAGTTGACATTCTCGCCCGAGCTCCTAACACAAAACCAAACCCACACATCACATACACATATGCATCTCCTCGCTGAAACTACCGCCGTTGCCGCCACCACGGGAAACATCACCATCGGTCTCGCTGCCGCTGGTGCAGCTATTGGCGTCGGTCTCGTCGGTGGTCGGGCGGCTGAAGCCGTCGGTCGCAACCCGGGCGCTTTTAATACCGTCATCACCATGGCGATTCTCGCAATGGCGTTCGCTGAAGGTATCTTCTTCATCGTTGCGCTGATCTTCAATCACTAATCGTTCAGGCTCTCCCCGCCTATGACCATCTTCCTCGCAGACGGGTCACCGCTAGATAACCTGAAAGATGTCGCTCTTAAAGCAGGCGTCGATCAGGCCCATATCGGTGCTCAGATCATCGTCTTCCTTTTCGTCGGATTCATGCTCAAGACGTTCGCGTTTGGCCCGATCCTCGAAGTCATGGAACGCCGCCGCAAGCTGATTGAGGAGGGCCTCGCCAATGCCGAGAAGGTGAAGCGCGAGCTGAAGGAAGCTGAGGAGAGCCGTAAATCGATCGTCCAAAAGGCCAATGCCCAAGCGACCGAACTGATCGCGGAAGCAACGAAGGCCGCCGCTGCTCAAAAAGAGATCATCGTTCAGAGAGCTGAAGAACAGGCCAAAGAGATCATCGCGGAAGCCCGTCAAGAAGCGCATCGTGAACGGGATCGCGTTCGCCAAGACCTTCGAAAGGAAGTCGCTTCCCTGGTTCTTCTCACAACCGAACAAGTTGCCGGCAAAGTCCTCTCTTCAGACGATCAACAACGCCTCCAAGACGAAACCCGTACCCGGCTCGCTGCGAGCTCGAACTAACACGCCATGAAAATCCCACGCGAAGCTCGTCAGGAAGCCAAACGGCTGTTCCGCGCCTGCCTCCGTGAAAATGGCCGGGTCGATGAGACGCTCGCCCGGGAAGTGGTGAAAGCGGTCGTTGAGATCAAGCCCCGCAATTACATCCCTCTACTCCAGTACTTCTACAATCTTGTCGAGAACGCCATCCGGGCCCACTCCGTGACCATCGAGTCAGCCGCACCCCTCGCCGACAACGGTGCGAGCGTGAACGCTCAGCTCGAAGAACGTTACGGCCCCTCCACCTCCGTCAATTATAAGGTCCGGCCCGATCTGATCGGCGGCGTCCGGGTCATCCGTGGCAGTGTCATTTGGGACAACTCCGTTCTCGGAAGAATCGATTCCTTCCGCCAAGCGTTTGAGATCAAGAGCTAAACACCAACCTCACTTTCAATTAATACCATGAGCCTCCTCGAAGAAATTAAACAGCAGATCACCTCGCTCAAAACGGGCGCTTCCCAATCTAACGTCGGCACCGTCCGTGAAATCTCCGATGGCGTCGCTAAAATCGATGGCCTCGCCGGTGTCGCACTGAACGAAATGTTGGAGTTCTCAAACGGCTCCACCGGTTTAGCACTGAACTTGGAAGAGACTTCCGTCGGCGCAATCGTTCTCGGTCCCTTCACCGGCATTAAAGAACGCGACGAAGTGAAGGCGACCGGCAAACTCCTTCAGGTCCCCGTTGGCAAAGCGCTACTTGGCCGTGTGGTGAACGCGCTCGGTGAACCGATCGATGGCAAGGGCGAAATCAAGGCAGAAGCCTTCAGCCCCATCGAGAAAATCGCCCCTGGCATCATCACCCGCAAGCCGGTGACCCAACCGATTCACACTGGAATCACCGCCATCGACGCCATGATCCCCATCGGTCGCGGTCAACGCGAATTGATCATTGGTGACCGTGCGACCGGCAAGACGACAATCGCCATCGACACGATTATCAACCAGGCCAATATCAACAAGGCTAATGAAGGCAAAGATGGTTTCCGCCCGCTTTATTCCGTCTACGTCGCCATCGGCCAGAAGAACGCGAACGTCGCCCGCGTAGTCAATACGCTTCAAGAGACCGGCGCACTTCAGTACACCATTGTCGTCTCCGCCACGGCCTCGGATAGCGCCACCAGTCAGTACCTCGCTCCGTTCTCCGGCTGCGCGATGGGTGAGTACTTCCGCGATAACGGAATGGACGCGCTCATCATCTACGACGATCTTTCCAAGCACGCCGTCGCTTACCGCCAAGTCTCTCTTGTTTTGAAACGTCCGTCCGGTCGCGAAGCCTATCCCGGCGACGTGTTCTACCTGCACTCTCGCTTGCTGGAACGTGCGGCGCGTTTGAACGAGAAATATGGCAATGGTTCCCTCACCGCGCTGCCGATCATCGAAACTCAAGCCGGCGACGTCTCCGCGTACATCCCTACCAACGTGATCTCAATCACCGATGGTCAGATCTATCTGGAAACGGATCTATTTTATCAAGGTATCCGCCCCGCCATTTCTGTGGGTCTCTCGGTCTCGCGTGTCGGTAGCGCTGCGCAGGTTAAGGCGACCAAGCAAGTGGCCGGTAAGATCAAGGGTCAGCTCGCGCAATACCGCGAACTCGCTGCATTTGCTCAGTTCGGTTCTGATCTCGATCCGAAGACTAAAGCGACCATTGATCGCGGTGCGCGCATCGTGGAAATCTTTAACCAAAAGCAATACAATCCGGTGCCGATGGAGTTGCAGGTCGCGGTTCTCTGGGCCGTCCAAAACAGCTTCTTCGATAAGGTCACCGTTCCGCAGGTGAAAGACTTCCAGACGAAGCTGGTTATGTTCCTGACCACACGGCATGCAGAAGTGTTGAAGTCGATTCGTGATAAACAAGCCATCTCCGACGACACTGCTGCTGAGCTGAAGAAAGTGATCGGTCAATTCGCTGAGACCTACACCGCTTAACCATGGCTAACCTTCGCGACATTCGCCGACGGATCAAGTCGGTCAAGAACACCGCCCAGATCACCAAAGCGATGCAGATGGTGGCTGAGGCGAAGATGCGTCGTGCTCAACAGTTGGCAACGGCTCTGAAACCCTACGCAGATAAGTTGGATGAAATCGCGGCACGTCTCCATGTGCGCCTTGGCTCGGGTGAATTCCTGAATCCGCTCTTGCAACCGCCCTCCACCAACGCTGCGAAGACGGCCGTTCTGGTGATCACCTCTGACAAAGGTCTCTGCGGCGCACTGAACTCCAATCTCTTGCGTGAAGTGCTTCGAAATGATTCCCCCGAAAAGATCTACATTTGCGTGGGTCGAAAGGGTCGGCAAACGCTCGCGCGGCTCAAGAAGAATTTGCTCGCGGATTTCTCCCTAAAAGATAGCCCCACGTTTGCCGAGTCCAAGACGGTCAGCGGTTTCATTCTACAGAAATTCCAGGAGGGCGTGTTCAATCGCTGCGAGGTCTACCACAGCCACTACATCAACGCTTTGATTCAGACGCCCGTCATGTCGCAGATCATCCCGATCGGGAGCATGGTGCGCATCGCAAAAAAGGCTCAAGCTCAGATGGTGGATCCCGCTTCGTTCGCGAAATCGCCTGGCGACCTGATTCCCACAGAATTCGAACCGGACGCAAACACGCTCCTGGGTAAACTGCTCCCGCACTACCTCCACATGGAGGTCTACCAAAAGATTCTCGATTCCCGCGCGTCAGAACATAGCGCACGGCGCGTCGCGATGAAGAACGCGACCGATAACGCTAAGGAACTCGTGAAGAGCTTAACTCTCGACTACAACAAAGCACGCCAAGCGGCGATCACCCGTGAAATTCTCGAAATCGCCTCCGCTGCCCTTGCCCTCAACTAACACAAATAAACACTCATGGCCGCCACACCCACCTCTATTGGTAAAGTCGTTCAAATCATCGGTCCCGTCATCGACGCCGAATTCCCAGCCGATCAACCTGTCCCGAGCATTTATAACGCGCTGACGATCGAATTCAGCGCCTTGGGCAAACCCGTTCACCTTACGCTGGAAGTGCAACAGCACCTCGGCGGCGGCTGGGTGCGCGCGATCGCCATGTCCTCCACAGAGGGGCTCACTCGTGGCGTTGCCGTCGTCGATACGGGCGCACCGATCTCCGTTCCCGTCGGTGAAGGCGTGCTCGGTCGCGTTCTCAACGTCCTCGGTCAACCCATTGATGACGGTGGTCCAGTTACCGCTACCAAATATTATTCCATTCACCGTCCCGCCCCGCCCCTGATCGATCAAGACACGAAGGCGGAAGTGCTCGTGACCGGAATCAAGGTTATCGACTTGATCTGTCCGTTCACTAAAGGTGGTAAGGTTGGCGCATTTGGTGGTGCGGGTGTCGGCAAGACCGTCATCATCATGGAGTTGATCAATAATATCGCCAAGGTACACGGTGGCTTCTCCGTATTCGCAGGCGTCGGAGAACGGACTCGCGAAGGAAACGATCTCTATATGGAAATGTCGGAGTCGAAGGTTATTGACCTCGAAGACATCTCAAAGTCAAAAGTCGCCCTGGTCTACGGTCAAATGAATGAGCCGCCAGGCGCTCGTATGCGCGTCGCCTTGAGTGGTCTCGCGATGGCCGAGTATTTCCGTGATGAGAAGAACCAAGACGTTCTTTTGTTCATCGATAACATCTTCCGGTTTTCTCAGGCCGGTTCTGAAGTCTCCGCGCTTCTTGGCCGTACGCCGAGTGCCGTGGGTTACCAGCCCACGCTCTCTTCTGAAATGGGCGATCTGCAAGAACGGATCACTTCCACGAAGAACGGTTCGATCACCTCGTTCCAAGCTGTATACGTTCCTGCGGACGACTTAACCGATCCGGCTCCCGCAAACACCTTCGCACACTTGGACTCGACCATTGTGCTAGAGCGTTCGATCGCAGAACTCGGCATCTACCCTGCAGTCGATCCGCTTGCTTCCACCTCGAAGGCGCTCGCTCCGGAAATCGTGGGTGAAGAACACTACGGGGTGGCTCGCGGTGTCCAAAAGGTGCTTCAACGCTACAAGGAACTCCAGGATATCATCAACATTCTGGGTATGGACGAGCTCTCTCCTGAAGATAAGCTCACCGTCTATCGCGCCCGGAAAATCCAACGTTTCCTCAGCCAACCCTTTACCGTGGCAGAAACGTTCACGGGCTCGCCTGGCATCCAAGTGCCTTTGGCCGACACGATTCGCGGCTTCAAGGAAATCTTAGCTGGAAAACACGACGATCTTTCCGAAACCGACTTCTACATGAAGGGCGGAATCGATTCCGTTCGTGCAGCGTCGGGGACCTCCCACTAAATACCCACCATGGCCTTCAAGTTCAGCTTGATCACTCCCGAAGGCGTCGTCTCTGTAGGCGATGTCGATTTCGTTACAATTCCCGGTGCTTCTGGTGAGCTGGGGATCTTTGCTGAGCACGAGCCGCTGATAACCAGCCTCGTTGCGGGAGAGTTAACCTATCTCCAAGGCGGAAAAGAGACGGTCATGGCGGTCGGTGACGGCTTTGCGGAGATCACCGGCACCAGTGTTTCGGTCCTTACTGATGGGGCCGTTCGTGATCTCGATATCGACGAGAAAGCCGCGAAAGAAGCGATGGAACGCGCTCAAGAGGCTTTGCGCACCACGACTCTAGAAGGTGCTGAACTGGAAGCAACGCAAGCCGCCCTCGCTCGCTCCGTGGCGATGCTGGAAGTTAAGCAACGGCGTCGCGGCAGTCGTAGCTGATTGTCGTCGTAACACCTTTTTTCCGATCGTTTGACCCGGCTCTGACAATCTCGTCAGGCCATAGGCGCATATTGCCAGTTATGCGCTTTAGAACGCCTGACCTCTGGATGAATTTGCTTCTGGGAGTAGTGATTTTCGTTTTCTTTTTCGAGCTCTCGATTCCTCCAGGTAACGTCGCGGAGAATGAAGTTCTCATTACAGAAAAAAAAATCGACCGAGGAGAGTTTAATTATGAAATCCATCTCGATACGGGACACTACCGCTTCATGTGGTATGGGGCGATCAGCAGTATTGACTCCGATCTCCTACCAGCAACGGCTCCCGGACAACCAACTCCAACTCCCGCGCCTAACATCCCTTTCACTCCTGAAAGGCGAGCGAAGATCATCCGTTCGCTTCGTGCTTTAGACCGCTACTCCACCTGGTTTTCCTCCAGTTCCTCACCGATTCATCTGGAGTACCGCTTGAACGGAACGCTCCATCGCTTTGACTTTCAGAAACCGCCGCCACCGGAATTCGGGGACGTCGAAAACGCCCTGTATTCAAATCAACCTGGACATCTCTAACACCTTCTTTCCAATCGTTTTACCGGGCTCTGACAATCTAGTCAGGCCACGGGCGTATACTGCCCGTGGTGCGCTTTATTAAAATACACGGCCTCTGGATTCTCCTTCTTTTTGGAGTGGTGATTCTCGTTTGCTTTATGGAACTCTCGGTTCCGCCGAGTAACGTCGAGGAGAATGAAGTTCTCATCTCGGAAACCGATGGCCGAGGCCTTTTCAAAGATGATGTGACCCATCTTGATACGGGTCACCATCGTCATTGCCAAGCCAACATCAGTTGGGAAGGCGGTGTCGAAAATGCGAATGCTTGCTTTGACTCTGATCTCCGACCGGCAACGGCTCCTGGCCAGCCAACTCCAACTCCCGCGCCTAACGTCCCTTTCACTCCTGCCCAACGAGCCGAGATCATTCGCTCACTTCGCGCACTCGACCGATACTCCACCTGGTTTTCCTTCAGCTCGCCACCCATCCGTCTGGAGTACCGCTTGAACGGAACGCTCCATCGCTTTGACTTTCAGAAACCGCCGCCGCCCGAATTCAGTGACGTGATAAACGCTCTGTACTCGAATAACATGACAGAGCCACGACCTTGAAGGACTTCGGCTTTTTCACAGGTTCGCTGAGCTGTCGCTCTAAAATACTGGCATTGTCGGGACTGGTTTTCAGCGGGTTTCTCCTCATCCTTATTCTCGACACATCAAACCGTTCTCGATAATGGGCGACATGGCTATTTCTGGAGGGGCGTGATCAGCAGCATTAACTCCACCGTAAACTCCGACCTACCGACATTTCCGGGTGGACCGAGACCAACCACTGATGTGCCTTTCACTTCTGAACAACGAGCCGAAATCATTCGCTCCCTTCGCGCACTCGAGCGCTACTCCACCCGGT
Organism: uncultured Verrucomicrobiae bacterium; assembly: GCA_963743595.1. GTDB lineage: Bacteria > Verrucomicrobiota > Verrucomicrobiia > Methylacidiphilales > UBA1321 > CAVURW01. Next base: position 8,392 of record CAVURW010000253.1, on the reverse strand, counting down.
TTTCCTCCAGCTCGTCACCCATCCATCTGGAGTATCGTTTGAACGGAACGCTCCATCGCTTCGATTTTCAGAGCGAACCTCCGCCAGAATTTCTAACGGTTAAGCGAGCGCTCTACGACAACCAAAAGAGCGCGAAGGACACTTCATTTATGTCAGAAGACTAGCATGGCATAACTTGCCTAAACCATTCTCGTTGTTGATTTTGCTGGCCTTGATCACGAAGCTCGTCTACTTTCGCGGGACGAGCGTATCTATGATAAAAAAATCGTTTCTCTTTTTCGCTGTCACCTGTCTTTTTGCGCAATTTGCCTTCTCTGAGGATGCGGATTTTATGACTCACGCGGACAAACAACTCCGTTCCTGGCTCGTATTGCTCGATCAGCGGCAATACCAAACGAGCTACGATGTTTGCGATCCGATCTTTCATAAAGCCGTTACTCTGGAGTCCTGGATGGGTGCCCTTTATGCACTTCGAAACAACTTCGGCGACGCCTCGAATAGAGAGCTCGTGGATCATCAATACTTGCCCCAGGGACTAACGACTTTCCCAGGAGAATTCGTTATTCTCACCTACAAAACCCAGTTTTCCAAAATGAAGAATCCCTACTTCGAAAAAGTTTACGCCAAGCGTTCCGGTTCCGATTGGTATGTGGTCGATTATGAGCTGCGCCCCCCCGATTTGACGCCTGAAGATAAGGCCAAATTGCCCCGCGTTTACGAAGACTCCTCCACTTCGACCACTCAGGGCGATTACACGCTCGGACCAGGCGGGCAAGCCGTTCCCAAGCCGAACGCTGGTGGGCACTAGCACCTGCTAAGTCCACTACCCCAAGCGTTACCGTTCCTTTGGAACGGCAATCAGAAGGTCTATCGTTCTGATTTTTACTGATGTCATTTGCACTAAGCGCGGTTCATCCTCGCTGATCACGTCGCTTGCGAAGTCGGTATTTCGAAATGGACTATCTTGTGGATAGATTGCTCTTCTAAGGCTGCGTTATCGAGCCAAATCCATCAACTGCACGCTCACTTCGTACTTCAAGAACGGGGTGATCAGGTACACCGCACGGAACTGTTCCAGCGCGACGAACTGCACCTCTTTGGCTAGGCTCATCCCCACCTGAAGCGCGGCTTCCGGGCTGCTCGCAGCACGCATCTTTTCGCGAATCTCGTCGGGAATTTTAATGCCAGGCACTTCATTGTGCAGGAACTCGGCATTTCGCGAGTTCAGTAGGGGCATGACACCGATAAACACCGGCACGCCCAATGGCTTTAACCGCTCCGCAGTCATCTTGGCGCGTTCTACATCGAAAACAGGTTGAGTTAACACATACTGCGCACCTGCTTTCAGCTTGTCCTCGAGTTTCCTGACCTGTGAATCGAAGTTCAGCGCGTTCGGATTAAAGGCACATCCGATCACAAAATCGGTCTTGCCGTGCAGATCTTTTCCGACCGCATTCACGCCTGCGTTCATTCCCTTCAAAATCTTGATCAGCCCCACGGAATTCACGTCGTAGACGGAGGTCGCTCCCGGATGATCCCCTACCCGCGCCGGATCACCCGTCAAGGCCAGCACGTGACGAAAACCGAGCGTGCCAAAGCCCATGAGTTCCGATTGCAGCCCGAGCAAATTCCGATCGCGACAGGCGATATGAATCAGCGAAGTAATTCCCAGCTTTTCGCGCAAATGAATTGCCGCAGCGAAATTGCTCACGCGCAGAATCGCCAGTGAATTATCAGCTAGGGTGATCGCATCAGCCCCGGCCTCTTTAAGCTCGCGAGCGCCCTTCAAGAACTTGTCCATGTCCAGGGTCTTGGGCGAATCGAGTTCCACCACCGTCACCGGTTGATGTTTCAGCCGCGCCAGAAGCGACGGTTCCTCGGTCACCTTCGTCTCTAGCTCGTCCCGCCGCTCATTCACGCTAATCCGACTCTTCACCTGCTTAACGCGCACGGGCTTCAGGCTCGGAATTACCGCCGCCATCGCCTTAATATGTTCCGGAGTGGTTCCGTAATCACCACCGATCAAGCGCGCGCCTTGAGCGACCCAATCGGGCAACATCGCCGCCAAATACTCAGGGCTGGCCGAGTAATTAAACCGACCTTCGTAAAACTCCGGACGCCCGGCGTTCACGTAGAGACTCATCAAATCGTCCTTTTCCACGGCCACACGCGAAAGCACATGCGCACCGGCCTGAGGACCACAGGTTCCATTAATGCCCACCACATCTGCCCCCGCCTTTTTCAGAGCTGCAAACGCGTCCGCGACATTTTCACCGGAGGCCAACCGCCCCTCTTCGCTAACGCCGAGACTCGTCACCACCGGCAAATTCGTCAGATTTTGGAAGACGTCCAGCGCCAGCAAGATCTCGCCCAGATCGGTAAATGTCTCGATGAAAATAAGATCGCAACCGCCATCGAGCAAGGCTCCCATTTGCTCACGATACATGGAGCGGCGATCATCCGCAGTTAGCAGGCCTTTACTCACCGGTAACGTGATCGGCCCCACCGATCCACCGATAAACACATCCTTCCCTTTCAAGGCCTCAACGGCGACTCGGGCCGCCTTCCAATTCAATTCGTTCACCTGATCGTCCAAGCCAAATCGAGCCAAACGCGCGCGATTTCCCCCGAACGAATTGGTCTCAATAACGCGCGCTCCGGCCGCCGCGTAGTCCAGATACACGCGGGAAACGAGATCCGGCTGTGAAATGTTCAGCTCCTCCAAACAGTGATGCGAGGAGACGCCCAGCGAGTAGAGATAGGTTCCCGTCGCCCCGTCGCCTAAGACAAGACCCTCATGCAAAACATCCAAAAAATTCGCCATATCCAATTCCAGTGATAAAAGGCGAAGCTACCGCCCCGATTCTCTAAAGTACAGGCGGAACAGCTCTACTCTTCCCTCGTTTTCTGTTATCTCTCTTCGATGTCGGATCTTGCCTCGTCTAGTGATGCTCCTCTCCGGGTCCTGGTTGCCCCGGATAAATACAAAGGAACCCTCTCCTCCGCGCAAGTGGCGCGCGCGATCTCCAACGGCCTGAAACGTGCCTGGCCCAGTGCTCAAATCACCACGCTGACCCTCACCGACGGCGGCGAAGGTTTTGTGGAAGTGATGGCCCGCCAAACGAAAGGCCACACTTACCTGGCCAGAACCACCGATGCTCTGGGGCGATTCTGCCGTGCGCGTTGGGGTGTTCTCGGCACATTGCCTGGCCAACCGACCAGCAACACTGCGGTCATCGGTCTCTCGAACGCCTCCGGGATTGCCCAAATTCCCTATGAAATGCGCAACCCTGAACTGACCACGAACGCGGGCACGGGCCGAATCATTTCCTTAGCGATCCAGCGTGGCCACAAAGAGATTCTCGTCGGGCTGGGCGGCAGTGCCACCACCGAGGGCGGGATTTCACTAGCCGCACTTGCGCTGGGCTACTGCTTTCTGGATAAGAACGATCAGCGCATCCCGCTGACCGGCTCCGGCCTCTACTCGCTGCATAAGATCATTCCGCCCAATTCACTGCCCGACGTGAAGTTCATTGTTGCCACAGATGTCAGTAACCCCCTCTTCGGACCGCAAGGCGCCGCCTACCAGTTCTCTGCGCAAAAAGGTGCCAATCCCGATATGATTCGTCGACTAGATGATGCGTTGCGCAATCTTGCCGAGATCGTGAAACGCGACGTCGGTGTCGATGTGGCCGACTCACCGGGAGCCGGATCAGCCGGCGGCTGTGGTTACGGCTTGATGGCGTTCTTTAAAGCGCGACGGGAACAAGGTTTCGAGTTGATTCGCCGTGTTACTCAGCTTGACGAACTTGTCGCGGAGCACGATCTCATCGTCACCGGAGAAGGCCGGTTCGACGGCACGTCGCTGCTCGGAAAGGCGCCGGTTTGCCTGGCACAAATGGCTCGGGACGCTCATAAGCCGATATGGGCGTTCTGCGGTCGGGTCGATTTCGAGCCGAACAACCCGACCATCGATTCGCCGTTCCACCTGATCGCCGCCCTCAGCACACCCTCCCGCCCCGGTCCGCGCATTAGCACCATCACGCCGGAACATCACATTTCGCGGTTAGCGAACCTAGCGTATTCAGCGGCGCAAACGGCACCTGTTGCGGGTAGGAAAACATATTAAGCAGACTTGCCATTCAGAATCCCAATGATATTGACAACTAGAAGCAGCTTAGCATAGTTTTGAGAGATGAGCGATCCACAGACGCCTCAAGATCAACCCGACCAAGATGCGGGTACCCATGCCTGGCACGTTCGTGGAAATATCGCTGCCTGGGTAAATCCTGCGGTCACTGAAATCGCTGAGACTACCGAATTCGCTGCCTTGATGCACGCGGTTGTGGCTCGCGGTGCAGGTGGGGACATTGAGGGCGCTATTCAGCAATTTGCGCAGAGAGTGGCGAACATTTCGGCAGCAAACTGTGTCGATCACAAGGCCGGTGCCGTCGGAAATCAGATTGGGCAAGCGGTCGTACCGGCGGCGGAGGGGGACGAGGCACTCATGGCGGCAGCTTCCCGGTTTATACAGAGGGCATTGGTCGCTAACCTCGCCACCATACCGGCAGGGATGTTTGTTGGAGGAGTGACGGATGGAGTTATTGCCAGGATCAGCCACGATGTCCGGGAAATGCTCGAACCGTTAAAACCGATTCTCGAGCAGGGACGCCATGACATCGCGGTAAGAGATTCGATGTTTCAAGACCACCTGGACCGTTCGTTGAGTGATTTATGGAATCGCACGTTTCCCGATGCGCCTCAGTCTGAGCAGGTCTGGCAAGGGTATATGAACTTCCGCCAGCAGGAGGAGAAAAAGGCCCGTGACGGTGGTTATTGGACCGAAGAGCTGGGTCGCAGCTTGGAAACAGGCCGCAGCAGTTATGACCAGTGGATGAAAGACCACGCCGATTTTGTTAAACATCAACTAGCGATTACAAGGGACGAAAGTCTGCCATGGCACCAAAGCAATGAGTACCTCGTAAGGTTTCGGGAGGCCCAGCAGGATGGGTATGCGACCGAGGGACTGCTTCAGGCAATGGAAGCGGGGAGAGAGCAAACCCGCAATTTCTTGAGCAATCCTGACAATAAGAAGTTTATCGAAAGCAAAATAAAACAGCACGATTGGTTGAATTCTAACGAAGTTAAAGAGGAATGGGCCAAAACGTCAGGGCGGAACTATCCGAAGGAATATTTTGATGCACTCCGGAAGGGGCCCGAGGAATTACAGAAATACAGGCAGGAGAATAAGGCGAAGCTGGATGAACTCGACCAAGCCTACGACTACAGACAACAACACCCCGATTTAGCTCATCGCTCCGTTAATACTGGCGTGGCTGTAGCCTACGCTGGAATCGCGGCTTCCGAAACGGTGGTACACGCCGGGCGCGATGTTGGGAACCATATCGGCGCCACTATCGATGAAGCTGCAGCGTGCGCAGCCGACGTTGAACGCCGAGCCGTGGGTGGGGCTTTGGGTCGAACCGCAGACTCATCCCCTCTCATAAACAGCCCCGGGCCGATGGGTGCCCCGAATCCCGACGCTTCTCTCGCCTCCCAATATTTGGATGCAGATTTGGCTGTACTCAATTTAGCTGGAAACCTGGCGGCTCCCATCGCAAATGCCGCCTTCACTCCACCTTCGGGCCCTACGCCTTGCTTTTCCAATGCTCAGCAGGCACAAACGCAAGCGGAATGGCTTCGTTCCGATCAACATCAAATCGAAGCATTTAATGCGCTCAAGAATGGTTACATCGACGACCCCAATTTCAGAAAGGCCATTGAAGCCGGTCCTAAGGAGCTGAGTGCGTGGAAGGCCGAGCATCCGGGTCAGCTTCAGGGCCGACCGGCATGGGAAACGGATTCGCCCCAGCCACGCCGGGGGGAAGAGCGTGAGCAATGGATGGATAATCAAAAGCAGCGATGGGCGATCTTAGGCTTAAACGGAATCGCTCAGGTTGACTTGATGACCTCGCCCGACCGTGATGTGGTAAAACACTTTTACGAACAATACGCGACTCGGCTGCAAGGGATCATCGGTGAAGCCCCATCTCCTAGCACAACACACGAAGAGCGTGCAGCAGCGATCTCCCGAGCAATCAACGGTGCCGCGGTGCAGGCCACCAGGGAAGGACCGCAACCGCTCGCGATGCCCGGCGCTGCGCCGTCGCATGATCAAACCGTCGGTGCCGTCAGTCACTAAACATCAGCACCTCGATGTGAATCAGTTAGGGATGATTTGTACACCTCTTTGATGTAGGGCTCCTCCGAACGACTACCGCTTCAATCCGCCGAAAACGACCGGCCCGAAATCGGCGTAGCCCATTTCGGTCGCTTCGCTATTGGCAGTTGCGGCGAATAGACCGACTCGCGCACCGATCCACTCGGCCTGTTGCGCCGTAAAGATGATCGGAACATCGAACCACTTCGAATCGGGAGCCCCCTCCGAACAGCTAAACGAGCACTCGCCCCCAACGGCCACGTCCACACGTACCCGGACGCGGTTGGTCGGCCACTCCTTTTCCCAGAGACTCTCGCCGGACGACTCCAGCGCAACAATAAACTTGTCTCCGTTCTCACGAATCACCAGGGCCCCGTATGCGGCACCCACGATGATGAGCCCCGCCCGCTCCCTCTTCACGAAGCCGGCCTCGACCTCTGTTTCGACGGAAAAGCACTCTGTCGGGAACTTTTGCAGCAGAAGCGCCGAGCATTCTTGCAATTTCGCGCACGGTTGCGGCTTGACCCAAAAACGGAGATGGCCTGGCCGCGCTTTTAAGGAGACCCAGTCGTCTTCGTGATTGGCGTTCCATTGCCACTGCAGGCCCAGCTTGCTGCCGTTAAACAAATCGGTCGTTTGAGGGATTTTGTTCAGAAAGTCGCCCCCAACAGCTATTGCCTTGCCGACAGACGGCAGCTTCCAATGGGCTACCGGCTCACCCACGCCATTGGAATCGTAATCGACCCCCATGACGGGCCAACCCTCTTTCCAGGTCACCGGTTGCATGTGAACAATCCGCCCGTAGAGGTTGGCGTCTTGGAAGTGAATGAACCACTCCTCACCGTTCGCTAACTCGACCAAAGCACCCTGGTGCGGACCGTTAATTGCAGTACTCCCCTGCTCCAGAACGATGCGATCTTCGTAAACGCCATAAATCTCCTTAGACCTCAATACCGCTTGCCAACCCGTGGGCACTCCACCCGCCGGCGCGAAAATGTAGTAATACCCGTCGCGCTTGTGCATTTTCGGCCCCTCCATGTAAGGGTGGCGCTCTCCCTGATCGAAAACGATCTTCCCCTCGCCCAACATCTCTGTGGCGTCGGGCGACATGGGACGCATGTGAATCTTGTCCCGCAACCCCGAACGCGAGCGCGCGTAGGCGTGCACCATATACGCTTTACCATCGTCATCCCAAAACGGGCAGGGATCAATTAATCCCTTGCCGGGACAGAGTAAATAGGGCTCCGACCACTCTGCGGCGGGATCGCGGGCCGTGGTCACATAAATTCCATCTTCCACTAGCGGGATAAAGATGTAGAACAGACCGTTATTAAATCGGATCGATGGAGCCCATACACCGCTCCCGGATACAAAGTCTTTATAGCGTGGATGCGGCAAATTCTTGATCGCGTGATTAATCAGCCGCCAATAAACCAGATCGGTCGAGTGCAAGATCGGGACTCCCGGCGTACAATTGAAACTGCTGGAAACCATGTAAAAATCATTTCCATGTCGAATTACATCGGGATCGGAATAATCTGAGAAGATAATGGGATTGCGATACGTGCCATCGGGCTTAACGGGATTCCAAGGATGCTCGAACATTCGGTGAGAATAACTCAATTTTTTCCACGTCCCATGAAAAAACCGTAGCTTTCCACATCATTTCCATCGTGGCACCATACAGTCTCGCATTCCATGAAGCACACTATTGAGCTGCCTGAGCAGATTGACCTCGAGATTGACCTCGCCTCCCTGGGCAGTCGCGCACTCTCGCTTTTGATCGATTTCTTCATCGGCGGACTGATTCTTTTTATCCCGTACAGCCTGCTTTTTCTCACCGCCCGGGAGGCGACGCGCAGCTGGCTCGGCCAGATTGGCGAAAGCACGGTTACACTGGTTTGTCTGCTCTTATTGTTCAGTCTTCAATGGGGCTATTTTACCCTCTTTGAATGGCTGTGGAATGGCCAGACTCCTGGTAAACGGATCGTCGGACTCCGCGTCATCCGCACCAATGGCGGCCCCATTACCTGGAGCGAGGCATTTATCCGGAATCTCGTTCGGCCGCTCGATTCGTTCGCCACGCTCGGTCTGCTCGGCCTCTGCACCGTTTTCCTCAATAAAAACGCGCAACGTCTGGGCAACAATACGTAACTGAACGCGGCCACACAT
>CAVURW010000252.1:0-13258 GCA_963743595.1 uncultured Verrucomicrobiae bacterium | reverse complement strand
ACTTCGTTATGCCTCGTGAAGTAGTCGTTTATGATGAATCTGGGGCGGGAACTCGACCCCAAAACCGGCACGAAGGCCGATCTTGAGGACGCCCTCCAAAACTGCTCCTTTGACCACATCAAGGAACCACGTGAAGCCTTTGCTTTCACAATGGAAAATCCCGAGCTCCCGGAGCTCTATTTTAAACGGGAGTGATTTCGGGTCGTAGCTATTCGCCATCCATTCGACGGGCGAACTCCAAGTCAACGTCAAATCACGCCAAAATCGTCTCGATCTCCTGCAACTCCGCCTCGCTTAAGGGCGTGTGCTGATGCGTCGCAGCGAGCTCTTCGATCTGACTCGTCTTGCTCGCCCCGATCAGAACCGTGGTGACCGCTTTTTGGCGCATGATCCAAATGATCGCCAGTTGCGCCAGGGAGACACCGCGCTTTTGTGCCAGCTCATGCAATTTACGCGCTTTACCGAGTCGCTCTTCACTGAGATGTTGCTCTTTCAAAAACGGACTCTTGTGCCCCACGCGCGAATCTTCCGGAATGCCGTTCAGGTAGCGATTCGTCAAAAGCCCCTGCGCCAATGGCGAGAACGGAATGCACCCGATCCCCTCCTTCTCCAGCGTACCGAATAACTCCTTCTCTGGAGCGCGATCGAACATGCTATACTTCGGTTGATGAATGAGGCATGGCGTGCCCAGTTCACGCAGCACTTTTGCCGCGAGCTTGGTCTGTTCCGCGCCGTAATTCGAGATCCCGGCGTAGAGCGCCTTACCCCGTCGCACGATGTGATCCAACGCGCCCATGGTCTCTTCGATCGGCGTGTTCGGATCAGGACGGTGATGATAGAAAATATCGACATATTCCAGGCCCATCCGCTTCAAGCTCTGGTCCAAACTCGCCACCAGATATTTCCGCGAGCCCCAGTCTCCGTAAGGCCCATCCCACATCGTGTACCCGGCCTTGGAAGAAATGATCATTTCATCCCGATGCGCCTTCAAATCTTCGTGCAAAACCTTGCCGAAACTCTCTTCGGCAGCACCTGGCGGCGGACCGTAGTTATTCGCTAAATCAAAGTGGGTAATTCCCAGATCAAACGCGCAATGAATAAGCGCACGACTGTTCGCTAGCGGGTAGTTCTCACCGAAATTCTGCCAAAGCCCCAAGGAAATCCGCGGCAAGAGTACACCGCTCCGTCCGCACCGCACATAAGTCATCTTTTCATAACGTGAATCCATCGAGTAAAGCTAATCTAAACCCATCGAAAACCACAACAGCCAGATTCAAATATTAAACTTAATCGACCGTACCATTACGTCTCAGCTCTCTCCACGCGACCCTCGTCTGGAAACGTTTCTCCATTTGAATCTCAGTGAAAGCGAAAGTCTGGCAGGCCCAGTCATCAGTCATCCGCCGTTACTTTTGAACTAGACTAATCAGTCATAAAGCGTTACCCTGTAACAGTGTAGGTTTGAGTACATTTCGGCAATTGGCTGAGTCCCGGAATCGGTAGCCACTGTACATCGAATCTTTCTTGCGGCGATCCGCACGTGTCCGCCTTAGGTAACCTACTTAAAGTCTGCCAAAACCTGGGGCCGGGCCGAATTGCGTACCTGACAAGAAAGAAGAAAGTTGTAAGTGAAGATAAGAACTTCGAATTATGTGCCCGGAGACGTAGCGGCTATCGTAATCAATAGTCAGGAGTTCGGCTATACACGAATCTACAGGGGTTCTGTCGGGGTATTCGACTTGATTACTAAGGACGGTTTAATTGATGATTTATCCGTTCTCAAAAATCGCAAATTAATATTGTTGATCGGGGAGATCACTCCACCCTCAGATACGACTGTTGTATATAGACTGGGCAATCTTTCCTTTGCTTCAGAAAACGACGACTGGCCTCCATTGACCCTGCACGCTCCAATTGGATTGAGAAAAGATTACTGTGTATACGAAAGAGGTAGAGACAGGTCTGCAACTGAAGAAGAAATTAAAACGTTAAAAGTCTCGCCTCAAAGATTTATGCAAGCCTCACGAATTGCAGAGTACATAAATCAGTCACGGACCCAATGCGAAATTGTAGATGGTCCGATCAGACCATCCACAATTAAGCAAGGAAAAAGACTTCGATCCATTTAGGGTGTTCGTCGTGCTATTCCAAAACAAAGACTTTGCATTTGAAGGCGGGACGAATTAGAGGATCCGCTTTACGATGCCTTAGAAGAAGCTCACTCCAGGAGGCAGCGGCCCAACTCTAGTTACTACTTACTTAGGACTTCGTACAGCTTAGTGGGAGAAACCTGGTGATCAAAGATAAGGAGCTTGGACATAGAGAAACCGATTACTTTGCTTGCGTAATCCTTTTCTTTGGCAAGGCGCGTGTTCAATTGTTCGGGATCCTGGTCCACTTCGGAAACAGAAAATAGCTCAAAGTCCAACCACAATTGAGGAGCACTCAAAGGAGGTTTTAGTTTGCCAAAAGCATCTTGGTAAGCTTCAAAAAAGGCCTTCACATTAGCTTCGGCCACATGGCCAACACCGACGCCATCTTGAGGCATAACAATATCGGGTTGCCAGAATGCACCTGAGGAGCCTTTCTGTGTAAGCAGATAAGACCAAAGCTCCCCTTCTTGCAGAGGTGTTCCCCCAATATCTGTAAAGTATGGTGAGAGCATAAACATTCGTTTGAATTTGTGCGTCTCATTCGTGACGGGGATCAAAAGGTGGTCAAGAAGTGTGAGTCTAATCGGCTCTCCTACGTTCTGAGATTGAGCAATTTCCTGGGGCAGATAGTAACCAGCAAATGCTTGCCCCAATTTAGGATTCGCTTGAATAAGGGCCTCTGTGGCTTGAATAATTCCCTTATCATAATCGCACACTCGATCTAAAAAGGCCTTAAAATCATCATCATTGTTGTGATTAAAAGCCCAGCCACCTGTTGGTGCCTTTTCGGCGTACAAACCAAGGTAAACATGGATATCGTTATTAGCGGCAGCCGCGAGGATGGATGAGACGCTCTGGTAATATGTGGATTTTGTCTGAATTCCTGGGATATCAAAACAGCTGTAACACGGTTCATTCACCGATTGTTGTAAAATGAATGTATCACACCCTAGCGATTTAAGCTTAACCATGAACTCATCCCAAATACTTTGATCATGTACATACACGTAGCTCCCATCTTCCATGACACCCATTAATGGCCCTGAATACGAGTTGAAAGTGGTGATCCACAATAGACCAAGAAGACAAAACAGAAACTTAGGTGATGATGGAGAGATTTTCATTTTATTTAGGGATTTAATGTCATTTGAGTCAATGGAGGGCCAATCAAGTGGAACCATATGGAGAAAACCGAGATCATCATCCCCAAAAACAACGCACAGCGTAAAACACCGGAACGGTAAAGAGAAGGCTATCGACTAAATCCAATGCTCCACCGATTCCCGGCACCAATCGCCCGGAATCCTTTATCCCGGCGTGCCGTTTCACGGAGCTCTCGGCTAAATCACCTGCGCTACCGAGCACCGGCAGGAGCAGACCGCATAGAATCGCCTCGCTCCAGGGCATCCACGCCGCGCCCCACCACGCCACCAGTGCGGCGTTGCACGAAAAACCGACCGTCACGCCGCCCAGAAACCCTTCCCACGTCTTACCAGGGCTCAGCTTTGGGGCGAGCTTCGTCCTGCCGAGCGTCGAGCCAATCACGTAGGCGCCCACATCGGTGAACTTGGTCACCGCCAGCACGTAAATCAAATCGCCCCAGCCGGGGTTACTCGGCCAAAAGCCCAGCGGACAGAGAAAATTCAACAACAACGGCACATACAAAATTCCCAAGCCGATAACAAAGAAATCACCGCCCAGGGCGAGCATCAACAGCCCAGCGCAGCAAAACGATGCCGCACCCATCCACCAATATTTCGCCAGGTCAGGAAACACGATCAGACTCACCAGCGACCAGACGAACAGCGCCGCCCCGATTCCACATCCCAGCCACTTCGGCAACGCGCGCCCGAGCCGTTTCGTCTCGGCCACGTAGAACTCCCACTGTGCCATCACGCCGAAAAAACTGAGCAGCAGCCACGCAGCGGTCGCCCAGCGCGTCGCCACGACAAAAGAAATCACCGCCCACAGGGTCGCCCAGGACAACACCCGCATCATCACTGCCCTGCCGCGTCCGCCGTTCGCTTCCACTTCCCGACACAGTGCTACCTTCCTAACCCTTTGTCTACGCTGGACTTACTGATTATTCCCGATCAATCTGCCCAAATGCCTGGAGACCGCCGCCCCGCCCTCTTTTTTGACCGCGACGACACCCTCATGGTGAACGTTCCGTATCTGGGCGATCCCAAAAAAGTATCGGCGTTTCCAGAAGCGCGCGAGGCGCTACTCAAGCTGCAAGGGGCCGGTTACCTGCTTTTTATCGTGACGAATCAATCGGGCGTCGGGCGTGGCCTCATCACCCTCGAACAGGTCCACGCTGTCAATGCTACGCTCCTATTGCAACTCGGCCCGGAGATCGTCATCACGCAAATTTACCAGTCCTTCGCAAACCCGAGCGACCCGGAATCGCTCCTGGATCGCAAGCCCTCGCCGCGCCTGGTGCATCGTGCCGCTGAGGAACATCACCTCGATTTGGCGCAATCCCATTTCATTGGCGACCGACTCGTCGACATACAGTGCGGCCTCAATTCCGGTTGCGCGAGTTCACTCCTGCTCCGACATCCACTCGCTACCGGCGGCCACGAACCAGACGAAAACCATCGTGCCGAAGAGCTCGCCACGTGCATCGTAACGTCGTTGCTCCACGCAGCCGAGTTGATCTTGACGAAAACGTGGTCGGCCTAAAACAGAGTCAGTTGTTCGTCACTTGTCGGAGCTTTTTTCGGGGCAACGGGTCGGCGAGGCGGGGGGCTTTTTCGGCTGCCGTGCTTTTCGTAAACACGCTTCGCTTCGACCCACGTGCCGAATTGTTTACGGACCACGGTGATCTTGTCACGAGCCGACTTATACGCGGTCGCATGGTCGACAATCGGCGCGGGATAATCACGGCCGATCACGCATCCACTCTCGTGCTGAACGGCTTTGGGCATCCGATGCGGCTCAGCCAAATAGACCAGCGGCACCTTCGCCAGTGCAGGCAGATATCGCGTTACAAACAGGCCTTCGGGATCTTGATCCAGAGCCTGTTTTGCGGGCGAGTAGATGCGCAGCGTATTGATCCCGGTCGTGCCACTTTGCATCTGAAACTGCGAGAAGTGAATGCCCGGCTCGAAATCCAAAAAATGGCGACCTAAAAACGGCGCGGTCTTTTTCCAGTCGAGCCACAAATGGTAAGAAGCAAACGAGACGAGCATGGCGCGCATTCGAAAATTGATCCAGCCCGACTCCTGCACCGCGCGCATGCAGGCATCGATCATCGGGTAACCGGTCCGCGCTTCGCACCACGCTTGAAAATAGTCCTCGTTAAACGAGTTCTCACGCATTCCGTCGTAGGTGCGGCACAGGTTTCGAAATTCCAGCTCGGGCTCGTCCTCCAGCTTTTGCATGAAGTGACAGTGCCAGCGCAGTCGCGCAGAAAACGATTGCATCGAGCCGATCCAGCCACCGCGCCGCCGTTCTGCCCGCAGTTCCACAATCCGGCGCTCCACCGATTGATGCACCATCTTCATCGAGATACAACCCCACGCCAGGTAGGTGCTGACCCGGCTGCAACTCAGCTCGCCCGTGAGTGGGCTGGACATTTCTCGGCGATAATTTTGTCCGCGCTCGTGCTGAAAGGAGTGCAGAGTTTCCCACGCAAGCGCCTCCCCGCCACGCTGAGCGAGCGGTTTCTTCGAGAAACCAAGCCCCACGTTTTCGGGCGGTAGAATGCCACAGGAACCGGGCACGCGACTTGGTAAATGAATTCGTTCCAGACGCGGTATCTCAGCTCGATTCATCCGCTTTTCCCAGCGTGTGGCCCAGCCATCCCGGCTCTTTAATCGCCGGATCACGCCCGTCTGTTTCGGCTCATGCCAGCGCACTTCTCGCCGCGCGCACCACTCCTGCACCCGTAAATCGCGCGCATAAGTGATCGCGTTTCCGGTCTCTTCGTGGCTCCATAAATCGGCGAAGGGCACCTCGCGGTGAAGTTCTTCGAAGACGTCTGGTAACCGGCCCTGTCGTAAAATCAAGGTTCCGCCCAGCGCTTCTAAATTCTGTTGCAACTCGCGTAACGCCTCGTTGATGAACACCTGATGCGACGCCTCGTATTCAGGCGATTTCAGGATTTTCGGCTCATAAACATAAACGATGAGACACCGTCCGCGCTGGCTCGCTTCATAGAGCGGTTCGTGATCCCGCACGCGCAAGTCGCGCTTCAACCACACCACGTGAACATCCTGGGTCATGCTGGTGAAGGTCATCCAGGGCTGGGTGCGCGTCAACTCACTACAAATAAACGCCGACCACGAACCACCTACCCCCTTCGCCCTTCACCAGTCGATACATCCCCGTCTCGAACCGCACATCCCATTCCTCGCGACTCCACGCCTGGTTCTCCTCCCACCACTCACCGCCGCGCAGCCAAGGTCCGCGCGCCTCACACACACGCCCGCCCATTTGCCCCGATACATAGGCTGGCTTACCCTGTTCACACACCACCTCTGCCGCGATCGTGGGTCGAAAGCGCAACCACGGCACGCCAACAAATGCCTCATCCACCATCTCTTGTAGAGGCTGCCCGCTCTTCTCGGCTTTCTCACTCACGCGATAGGCGGCCATTTTAAACGCCTCCGGATGGTGGCTCGCCTCCAACCGCGGACTGCCCACGCGGTCCGGCCCAAGAATCGCCTGCACGCGAGCGAGCGTCTCTGTGAATCGTCGACCGTCCCGCAGCCCTGTCTCAAACAGATCGGCCTGTTCCTTGGAAGCGCGAACGGGCTCAGCAGAAAGCTCCACACCCACGATCGGCCACTCTGCGGTAAAGCCCTCCAGATGCGTGTGGAGCATCCGGAATAGCACCTCCATCTCACCCGTCGGCTCAGGAATGACAAACTCGTTCCGGTAGGGTTCGCCTTGCTCGAATTGAAGCTCCAAAGTCAAGCGGCCCGGCACCAAATAGATCTCACGTAACCGGTTTAAAATCTGCTCTAAAAATCGACTCAGGAGAAACAACAGCGGTTCCAGCATCTCCACGGCATGCTCCAGCTCCGCTCGCTCCACATATACCTCGGTGCCCTTGGCCCAATCCATCGCGCGGCGACAGGTTCCAGAGGCTCGCTCCCACAATTCTACGGCATCGGTGCCCTCCTCATCACCTGGCAACATCTCGCATACTTTTGCACGCGGTAATTTCAAGAACTCGCCCACCGTTTCGATTCCCCACGCTTTCAGAATACCGGCACATTCGGCGCTCGGTTTCAGCACGCGCACGGGTAGTGGAGCCATAAATGCCGCCACATCTTGCACACATCGCACCTTACCCCCATACCCCTTATGCCCTATCTTATACCCTATCTGTGCCGCCAGCAGTGCCACCTCTACATTTCGCGCCATCCCCACGCGCACGTCCCAACCCAAGCGGCGCAGGGGCACCACCAATTGCGCTTCTAAATCACTCTCTTGCCACGGGCGCTCGCTCGGTAATCCCAGAGTCACCACGCCTGGCGCCGTGCTCTCCACAAACGCCGTGACGCGTTCACTCACCTCCATGAGCACGCTCTGTGCGCTGGTCTCCTGCGCCGCTGTTCCTTTGAGAAACGTCAGCCCTGCGCATCGCGTCAAGGCTTGTACAGTCGTCATGCCA
This sequence comes from uncultured Verrucomicrobiae bacterium, assembly GCA_963743595.1. Lineage (GTDB taxonomy): Bacteria > Verrucomicrobiota > Verrucomicrobiia > Methylacidiphilales > UBA1321 > CAVURW01. The sequence goes on along the minus strand of CAVURW010000252.1, from coordinate 5,479 downwards.
CGCCGCACGCCTTTAGCTCGTGCAACGCCATTGCATTAAGTCACACGAATTTTCGCACCTTGTTTCTCGCATAAAGCATAGGCCCCTTGCTCCTTTTTCAACGGACTCTCGCCCAGTTCATGGCGTAACGCCGCCTGGAGCCGGAACTCCGGTGCATACACCACAGCATACCATTCGTGCTTTACCCTCATAAAACAGTTTCCTTTACGATATCAGCACTTTCCCCATGTCGACCTTGTGGAGACATCAGTAAAAATCAGAACGGGAAGCTACCGATTATCGTTCCTTTGGAACTCTGACGCTTAGGGTGTACCTAGCAATTCGGACGGCTATCAGCCGCCCTTATGCTAGGCTTTATTACGGATCGCGCCTTTGGCGCTCAATTCAATCGACCTCAACTGGTTCATGAGCTTGTCGAGGAATCAGTAAGCATCCTGTTCTGATTTTCACTGATGTCTCCACAAGGTCGACATGGAAACATGTTGAGAGTGAACAATTTGCACTAAGCGCGGTTCATCCTCCCTTATGGCGCTGCTTTGCGGGCGATGTCTCGGAATGGAGAAATTCTTTGGTAATTTTTTCATCTTCTTTTTCCTTTATAGAATCCGACTTCATGCTGACCTACTTGCACGGTTAACGTCTCCCGCACCGATTGTAATTTCACCAGCGGAAAGCCATCGCTCACCTCCAATCGCAATCGCGCGCATGAGACCTGCGCCGTGCCGGTCAACACGAGCACGGTTGTCCCACTTCGCTCCGCCAGCAGTTGCAATCGATGCCACGCCGTCGCCGCACGAGCGGCAAATTCCCATCGCGTACGACAAGATCGGCCACCTTCATTCCCTCGCTTGCATCGCGACAGCGCAACCAGAGCAAGCGATCCAACTCCTCCTGCTTTAGACCTCGCGGCCCAAAGGAATCCCGCCCATCGACCAGCACCGCCCGCTGCCGCTTCACGCCCAGCCAACTCCGCAGCACACTGTAGAGCAGCAGCGTTACGCCGCCTCGCTTCTGTTCCGCCACGATCTCCGTGAGCGCGCCTTTGGGAATGGCGTAGTTTTCTAGCGCAGGCACGCCTAAATCGCACACCTCAGGAGCGGCTAAAACGGCGCGCCCAAACCGCTCTTCAAGCAGCCCGCGCAAGTGCTTCACCTTATCGGCGGCAGTGATCATAGACCTACGTTATTATCTATCCGTATAAAATCAAGCCTTACTCGATTGCTCATTCACCACTTCCATGATTAATTCACCCCACCCCCAATGAACTCTGACGCCCACGATAGCCCCCAAATCGCGCACCTTCGCCGTGACTACCAGCTCCGTGCCCTGCTCGAATCTGAAGCGCCCACCGAGCCGCACGCCCTCTTTGCCCAATGGCTCGCCGACGCGATCGCCGCGCATCAAGACAAGATCATCGCCGAACCCAACGCCATGGTCCTCTCCACCCTCTCTCCCACGGGACAGCCGCGCGGTCGGACCGTTCTGCTGAAAGGCTACGATTCACGCGGTTTCGTTTTCTACACGAATTACACCAGCACCAAGGGCAATCAACTCGCTGCATCGCCCCTCGCCTCGCTCACGTTCGGTTGGCTGGAGCTCGAGCGCCAAGTCTGTATTGAAGGCTCGATTGAAAAGGTCAGCCTGGAACAGACCGCCACCTATTTCCACTCCCGCCCGCGCGGCAGTCAGCTCGGGGCATGGGCCTCGCCCCAGAGCCAAGTTGTGCCCGACCGCGCAACCCTCGAGCAGCACCTCGCCGATACAGAAGCACGATTCGCGGAGCAGCCCGTTATTCCTCCCCCTCCAAATTGGGGCGGTTATCGCCTCATCCCTACTGTGATCGAGTTCTGGCAAGGCCGCACCAATCGGCTCCACGATCGGTTGCGTTACACGCGTCAAGCCGAGGGCACATGGTTACGCGAGCGGTTGGCCCCGTAATAGTAGTGGAAATCTAGCGAAAACAGCGAACACCGAGTTGCCAGAAAATGAGAGCTAACAAGAACAGATTACGTGCTGGCATGATCAACCACTTAAAGCCCCATACCCCCTCCACCCTACCATCCACTCGTTCCAAATCATCACCGAGCGCTTCTAAATATGTCCGCGAAATCGGGTAATCCCCTACCCCCTCCACCCATTCCTGTGGCAGCTCGCTATTCAGAGCTAAAAGCGCTCCCGCGATTGCGCCCACCGTATCGACATCCCCTCCGCAATTCATCGCCTCCTGCAACCCCGTCTTAAAATCGCCAAAGTGCCGGAACCACGCAAAAAGCGCCACAGGAACCGTTTGATAAATGTAGCCCGTCACCCGCTGTTCCATTCCGTTTTCCACAGCGAACTGTTCCACGCTCAGCCCACGATCCAAGCCACCTACCATCTTATCCACCCAACCGTGCCACTCCTTATCATCCGGTCCCGCCGACCTCCAGATATGCGAGATCAACCCGAGCTTACCCTCCAAGTTTTCCACGCTGTTTCCCACGCACCACGCCGCAGTCAACGCTACGGCTAAAGCGCCCGTCTCTGCACGCGGATCCGTGTGAGTCAGGCGCGTGCTCACCTTCACAAACTCCCGCAGAACCGCCTCATCATCACTTAAGTAGGCACCAATTAAAGCGCTCCGCATGGCCGGTCCATTTCCCGCAGACCACACTCCACTCTCTGTGGAGGTAAAGCCCAGCCACAACCGCAGGCACGCCTTGAGGGTCGCCAGCCCAATTCCTGGCGGCACACACACGATCCACCACCGCAGTTTCCAAGCGAGTAATCGCCCAAATCGCGCCGCGTCTGCCCCCTCTGCGAGCAAACATTGAGCGACAAATACGGCGTGCTCCGTATCATCGCTAACCATGCCTCGGCCCATAAAGAGACGTTGCTCCCACACCCCGGCCCATCGCTTTTGAATACGCTCGCGTGACAAATTCTCTGCGGGTAATCCGAGACTGTCGCCGATCGCAGTGCCCATCAAAACGGATTTGCACGAGGGTTTCATTTCAGGCTGATATCGGTCGCCGTACCGTCTCGATCCACTTTTAGGTGGTCCACTTTGCCGACGAGCAGTTGCTCTACATCGCGCAGGCTCATGTTCTCGGTGCTCGTATCGTTTACGGCGGTGATCAGGTCGCCCACTTGAACGCCAGACTTTGCCGCGCGGCCAGCCGGGTTCACGTAAGCGACGCGAAAACCGGGTTCTTCATCGGACTCAGTCGGCTTCACTTCCATGCCCAGACCGGTCACTACCGATTGCAACATGGAGGGGCGATTGAAATTGGCGTTCGGCTTCAGAAAGATCCGCTTGCCCGGTCCATCTAGTACGACATCAAACCGTCCCCATACCTCATTACCCACTAACCCGCATGGCAAGGCCGAGCGCTCCATTTCGCCCACTTCCGCATTCTTCATCGATATGGCACCAAACCGCAGCTCATCCACCAAACCCATTTCTGAGTGTGTCAAACCACCCAATCCAAACGCCGTTCCCTCCGCTAAAGTCTTCATCTGGAAATCGGGGTTCTTCTCACGAAAATGCGACGAAAGTTCCAAGCCGGAATTCGCTCCGACATCGAAGATGAACCGCTCCGTAAATTCTCGACCTCCCATAACCAATGTCCCATCGATGCAGGGTGCATTTTTCACGAGATCCATCGGAATTTCGGTCGCTCCTTCAATCGGTTTAAACGCAGCCGGATCGACGAATTGAACGTATCCGTGTTCGAAATCGATCTTTACCACAACATGCTTCAGGATGTCGTAGCCGAGAATTCCCTGGCACGGCAAACCCAACACGTGATCGACCGGAAACTTCGGCAGAATCCCGATGTGAGCACCCAGCACCGTAAGCCCCGGCGCCTTCAGTCGCACGTGCTCGGCCACCGTCAGCAGAGCCGCCTTATCCCCGACGCCGCGAGCCGGTTGCACTTCCGTTCCGGTAAGCCCCAGGGCCTTTGCATCCACGGAATTGATGAGTGAGTAAGCCGCCCCGGTATCAAGCAGAAAATTCATCGGCTCATCCCGCTCATTTACCTTCACGGGAATTAAAATGTGATCGCGCACCACCGGTCCCGCAAGCATCGTATTGCTCTCGTAGAGCAGCGATAAATCGTCGTTTTGGATATCGCCCGTATCCAGCCATTTACGAAACGCCTCGGCGCGTGATTTGCCCTCAGCGATTTCACCCGGCTCCATTTTTCGCTCCATCGCCTGCTGCTGAAGGCGCACCTTTTGGGACAGCTCCGGGGAACTATCGACGCATGAATCTTGCGCCAGCAAATACCACTTTTCCGCCTCAGCGTTATCCTGTTTTACGTTCTCGCCGTCGCGATATTGCTCAGCGGTGACCATCCGCGCCTCTGCACTTTGCTGACAGGCCAGGAGAAGGAAAGCTAGCCCCTGCTGCACATCCCGCTGAATGCCCACGCCATTTAGCAAATTGAGGCCCAATGTCTTGGCCGAAATCAGGTCGCCCTGCGATGCCGCGCGCCTCAGCCACTTCACCATCTCCGTGCTGCTGGATGCGGTTCCCCACCCTTTCTCGTAGGCCTCTGCCACCAGCCGCTGACACACAAAATCGCCATCCTTTGCACCGCGTAAAAACCACGAGAACGCCTTATCTTCATCCCGTTCCACGCCCTCGCCTTTAAAAAACATGACGCCCAGCCGCCGCTCGGAGAGCAGGTTACCACTCTTCGCAGCTTTCAATGACCATTTATAAGCCTCCTCGAAGCTGAGAGGAACGCCTTCGCCCTTGTAGTAGGCCTCCGCAATCGCGTCCATCGCCCCCTGATCGCCCGCGCGCGCCTTCACCATCTTTTCTTGTAAAGTCGACGCGTCCGGAGCCTGAGCCCAGAGGAGCACCCCCAGAACCCACGCCCACCCGCAACACCACACCGTTCGGCTTAGTGCACGCACGCTCTACGGTCGCCCGCCCAATCAAACCTTGTCAAGCCCCGCCTCGCCTGTTATCCCTCTTTCGTGGCTCTCCGTCGGCTTAGCGCCCGTCTTCAAGGCGCCTCCTCATCCCGTTCCCTGCACGAGTCCGCTCAGCCCGAACTTGGCTTCGAGTTCACCCCGAACGCTCCGGCAACCGCAACGCCACAGTCGCCACTCGCCCCTGAACCTGAACGGCTAGAGCCGACACCACCCGAAAATCGACCGCCCCCGATTGGCTCGACTCCCGATACAGCTCTGACCGTAAGTCGCCTCACCAACGCTCTCCGCTACATCCTGGAAGATCGGTTCCCGAACATCTGGGTCATCGGTGAAATCTCGAATTCCCGCCCCGCTGCCTCCGGACATTATTACTTCACGCTTAAAGATTCTGCCGCCACGCTCCAGGCGGTCCTGTTCCGTTCCGATGCTGCCCGGGTGACCTGCCCGCTACCGCTCAAAGATGGGCAATCTGTGCTGGCTCGCGGTCGCCTCACCATCTATGAATCGCGGGGCCAATACGCTGAACGAAGCACGCAAAGCAAAAAAAAAA
>CAVURW010000251.1:0-13637 GCA_963743595.1 uncultured Verrucomicrobiae bacterium | reverse complement strand
CGGGGACCGTGCTTTTGTCGACAACCACGCGGTATTCATCCGGCAAGCTCTGGGCTATTTCGCGTGCGACCTTTTCCACAAAGCTCAAGTCGACGCTGCCGTCGGGTTGCGGTGGCGTTGGCACAGCGATAAAGATGATGGTCGATTGCTTCACCGCTTCATCGGTGGAAGTCGTGAACGAGAGTCGACCGAGCGCCACGTTCTTCTTCACGATGTCTTCCAGGCCGGGCTCGTAAATGGGGATCTCGCCGCGCTTGAGTTGCTCGATTTTTTCGAGGTTGTTATCGACGCAGATGACGGTGTGGCCGACTTCTGAAAAGCAGGCGCCCGTGACGAGACCGACGTACCCGGAACCGATGATGCAGAGTTTCATGGGAAGCTCATGGGAGTAACATAGCCCCGGAATGCTGACAAGTTGGGATTTACCGGGTTACTTCACTAAAATGGCGCAGTCTGAGTGGCCAGGCAGCATGACGCTCACTGTTTTACCATCTGAAACCACCGAACAGGCGACATCGGTTGGCTCCATATTTTGCGCGAGCACCAGAATTGTGCCGTCCGGCTTCAGGAAGGTCATGTGAACCGGAATGCCCTTTTTCGTGTACTCATTATGGTCATCCACGCGCACATCGCCAGGGCGTAGGTATTTGCTGACAAGAAATAGGGGCTGGTAGTCTGCGTTGTACTGAATGGTGTGAGCGGTGCGATCAAACGTCACCAGCGAATTTTGGTGCCAGCCCCAGCCACTGCTCTGTTTCTCATCCAGCATCATGTTCCAATACGCATAGGCATCGCAGCCCATTCGGAACGCATTGAGCATCTCGTTCATCCGGCTCTGCGCTTCCTTGGCCTTATTCTTACCACCGTTACAATTCGCCTCGGTGAACATGAATTTCAGGTTCGGGTAAAGATCCGCGATGTGCTTAATGGAAGTGCCGTTGCAATACTGAATTCCCAGCCCAACGCTGACCTTGCGAAAGTCTTCGTTTTGCAAACAGGTCTCGGCCCATGGTGTCGCGGGTTTTTCGCGAAACGTACCGGGCCAAATCTCGGTTTTAATGCCGGCCTGTTTGAATTGCGGGGCTAGGTAATTCACCACGAATTTGGTCATCGTTTCCGGAGGCATCATGCAGCCAGGGTAGCCGGGATTGGCATCCATCTCGTTCTGCGGGCAGAGGCGGTTGATCATGATTCCATCGGCCAAATAACCCTGCAGATATTTTTGGAAGTAGAGCGCGTAGGCTTTGTAGATCTTATCGTCGTCAATGAGGTGGTTTTCTTTCCCGCCTTTATCCATTGTGCCGGTCGGTTTCATCCAACCAGGCGGGCTCCACGGCGAGGCAAAGAGCATCAGCGTGGGATTTTGCTTGAGGGCAGCTTGAACCACAGGAATGATCGACTTCTCGTCCCGCGCTAAGGAGAACGCGGACATGTCGTAATCGCCCGGTTTATCATCGAAACTGTAGGCGCTCACGCCGAAATCGCTGGAACCCACCGGCAGGCGGCACATCTGAAAACCGGCACCCTCTTTCGGGTTAAAGAGATTCGTCAGCACTTTGTTCTGTTGATCTTTATCCAGGGTCAAAAAGGCGAGCGTGCCGATCTCACTGAACGCGGCACCGACACCGACCATCGTCTGATATTTCTTGGTCAGATCGACTTTGATTTCGCCTACATTATCGGCTTCGGGGGCGATCTTTTCCGGCTGGGCAAACTCGTGTACCGGTTGCTCCGGAATCGATCCCGTTTCGAGTGAGTTATCAATGTAAAAAACGTGCCCCGTTTGCGCTGAAGAGAGTCCGGTGATGAAAACGAGGCCGCACGATAAACCGACAAAAGTCCTTAATGTCACGAAGCTAACCAAGCATGTTTTAGCGGACAGCTCAATGGAATTGGCAAGGAGATCCAGATCCTCTCGAATTTCCCATTGGACGAAACGGCTTTCACGTCTAACTCTACTCTCGGTTCCATGTTTCGTGCGCTATGTACATTTTTTACATTTTCTTGTTTATTAATGTCGTCGTTACGTTTGTTCTCGTTCTTCGACAACAAACGAATCTGATTTTATCCGGTATATTCTGGTTCTTTTACACGGTCATTTCGTTAGTGGTAACCTATATCTTTTGTGCGGCCTTTTATGCGGCTGCATCTTACGATACACATGTCCTTACTCAAAACCTGGCTGAGGCCCGTTTCATTCCTCAGTGGACCGAGGAGTACCAAGCTAAAACTTCTGGTCGCCATGACACGTACGAAACCCGTAGGCGGGTCCATCCGGATTCCTATGAAGCGAGAACTACAGGCGGGCTTTCCGCACAGATTGACATCGTCACTTATACGAAGCTTCGAGACTATTTTAATGACGAAGAGAGTTTGCCAGGGATTCGGAGCACTTCCGCCAGTGATTCACACATGATCGCCGGTACGGACAACGATCGTGTGGTGAAAAATAACACAGGGAAATTGATTCCTGTGATGGTCAGTCAATCGTGGTCAAATCCTGTTAGAATCAGCCCCGGGAATTTTGGATTCTCGATAAATAACAACGACTTAGTCGATCCTGCTCTATTTCCCTATCCGCAAGTGGGTGGTGATCCGTTTAAATCGCATCGGTTACTCGGTTTGGCGGCAAAATCGGTGAGTATTGGCGCGCTCGATGCCATGAACGAGCAGATCAGTAAAACCGGCCGATTTGGCGGATCGGGCTTAGACGTCATTTTGATCGGTTATCATGGTCAAAAGGAGCTCGGGCAAGAACAAGAGAAGTTATGGCTGGGCGGCAAGGATAACGATGTGGTGGTAACGTACGGCTATACCAACATAGAGGCGGATCTTAATCAGCCACCGGATTGGGCTTACTGCTTCGGCTGGTGCCAAGATCCCGAGGCGAAAAAGCGATTGGCCGATCTTGTTCACGAGCACGCGGTCAATAACGATCTGCTGGTAAAAATTCAGAAGGAACTGGCCGAACATTGGCAACCGAAAAATTGGTCACAAGTGAGCGTTACTTACTACCCACCTTACTGGGCTTATCTTCTCTATCTCTTTTTCGTAATATTATTCGATTATCTTTGTTGGTTTGCAAAGTGGGTACGAACCAGCGCTAATTATGGGGCAAATTATCAGACGAATTCGTGGATATCAGGACGTTATTCGTAATTCTGAATCAATATGCCGTCTGGACTCGAACGGTGTAGTACTGGACGTTTTTGTGAATAGGTGAGCAGACCCAGATCTTGATTTGTTTCGTCGCGCAATTGCAATGTTGCAGGGCATCGTTCTCCGCATCGATGAGGGTATTGCCGTAGCCGGTGCCGCAGATCCAATCTTTACCCGAGCGACCGACGGCGAGCGCCACATAGCCTCCACGTCCCGTCATTACGACCTGGGCATCGCGCTCCTTCAAACCGGCATAGGCATCGTGCGAGGCCTGGTCGATGCTATCGGCGTCATAGCCGATCCAGGTTCGACCGGTCGAGGGCGAGAAGAGACACGACCAGTAGCCGCCGGAGTAGGAGACCGTAGAACGTTGGTTATAGACAAATTGCGGACTGGCGAATCCAGGAGCCGTAAGCAGAGAGAGCGCGAGCAAAACGAAAAGGAGTCGAAAATTCATGCAACGACCCTCGCAGGCCAAGCCGCATTATTCAATTCGAAAGACCGCTCTAATGCTTTAGCGCTTCACACGATAGGCACCGGTAATGCGCGTCCGATTATCGGGATCGGAGCGATCAAACGTGATCATATCGGTCTTATCATCTGGCAGCAGGATCATCAGGGTTTTACCGTCTGGGCTCCACTGCGTTCGTGGTAGCTCTTCACCGACTCGAAACGGGTAAAGGAGCACCGTAAATTTTGGATCAGGAACGCCGTTCTTGTACATGTAGAAACGGTGGATACCGGAAGGGTCTTCGCCGAGTTTGGTCACCTGCACCTCCATGGGCGGGGTGTCCCGCGAGCCTTTTACCACCGAGACATCGCGGACGAGCAGTCGGGGAGGGCCGAGTACGGGAGCATCCGGAGTCAACGGCTTTGGCGCAGCGTCATCGATCGGGCTATGTCGTAGAACACCTTCCACGGTTGTTTGACCAGGATCAATCGCGAGGTCGGAGCTCACCGCCTTACCATCTGAATCTGCCATGTAACCGCTAGGCCCGCCGAAGATTTCGGAGCAATTCATCTGCCAGCGGTAATTGCGTGGATTTCCGTCCTTATTAATATCATCTAGCACCAGGATATAGGGGTGATCTCCGCGGGTGAAGAGAATCGTGCGGTAGGCATACTTCACCGTATTGTAGGGAGTCAGATCCAGCTTATCCTGGGCGAAGCCCGCATTCGGCAAGCGCTTGGCTATCTCGTCAATGATACCAGGGTAAGCGAACTGAGAGCGCACGAGGCCTGTACTGACATGATCCGGCCCATAACACCAACTGTAGGCCGCCGTATTTTCACCAGCCATAATCAAAAACAGCTTATCCGGGCTTTCACGCGCGGGGAACATGTGCCCTGGCGGAGTGGGAAAGCAGTGGGGGTATGACTTCTCGAAGTCTGGGAATTTCGCTGAATCGGGCGCAATGTTTGGCCCTTCGCCGAAATAGCCCTGAGTCACCGTGTCATCGGCGAACTTGGGGTCTTGAATCAACACTTCGGCTTGGTTGCCGCTTTCCGTAATGTGATAGCCTGGTGGCATGCTCCAGGGACGGCCAAGCGCGAAGAACGCGAAGTTCCCCTTCTCCGCATGCATGTGCCCGGTGTGAGGCCACGCCTCATCAAAGTAGAGCTCGTTGGAATCGGCTTTCCAGGAGGAACGGGCGGCGACGACTCCCTCTTGCGGGTCCAGCACCGTCAGCGGCAGATCCTTGGCTTTAGCCATCGCTTCCATGTCGATAGTGGGCACACCCTTGATGCCCGGCTCCAAACCGAACAGCGCATCGATGAACGGGTTAAAATCGATCCCACGATGGTGATCATCACCCCGAAGTTCGGCGTTAGCGGAGTAGAAGTAATCGACAAGCGGGTCATCCGGATACATGTACTTCATGACCACGATGTGGTTTTGTCGGTAATCGCCACCACCGCCATCGTGGTGATCATACTCGGCACTGTTTGGACTAAAATCATCCGGCTTGTAGCCCTCTTTTTCGTACGAGGTCCAGAGAATGTGGTTCATCGTCACGTAGTAATTAGCGGCCACAAATTGATTCATCGCACCGTGCCGCGTGTAAGCCACTGCGGTCGGCCATAATCCCCAAGCGCTGAATCCGTAATAGGCCTCATGATTCAATTCAAAACCCCATGGCGTGACGTACCAGTCGTCGTTCCACCACACGGCACGCTTCAAGTTATCCACTTCTACTTTTCGCGCGAACGGCCACGCGCAGGCGTCTGGATAGGGGCGAGCACCTTCCTGTTTACGCGCACCGTTTTCCCACGTGTACTGATCCCAATCACAGGGATAAAAATCGTCCGGATTCAGGGATTTATCCACGGCGATTTTAGTGAATTTATCGCGAAGCTTTTGAGGCACCATTCCTTCTTCACCTTCAATGACCAATTGCGCCAAAACCTTCTGCTCCTCGATATTCATGAAATCGCCATTTTGCTCATTCCCGCGCTCCACGCGGTTATGGACCCCACTGGCAAAGAACACGACCCGCGCACCCGTCGTGCGCCCCGCCGCTAGAGCAAAGAGTATGTTGCGCGGTTCCATTCGCTCCTGAGGCGTCATGTGCGAATAGATGAAATCGTAAGCCAATGCTAAGTCGTCATATTGATCAAAACCATTTCCGAGATCGTCAAGTCGTTGGATGTAGAGCGGATAATCTTTGTGAAACTCACCGGTCTCTACATCGTAGGACTGCGTGAACTGGATATGTGTGACGGCTGCCAGAGCTTCCGCCAGGCGCCGGTACCTCGCGTCGAGAGCTTTGTCATCGTCGCTATTTGTTAGAGGAGTGGTGGGATCATGGCTTAGCCACGCGAGGAAACAGGCGACTCGTAGCTGGGCGTAATACTCTTTTAAGTGCTTGTAGGCCGCATCCCACGATTTGTTTTCGTCCTGGGGAACTCCCATCGTGAGATCGGGAGGTTTACCGGCGTAGTTGCTCTCTTGATACGCCACCAGTTCATCGGTCAGCTTGTGAAAATCGGAGCTTTCGGCTTCAAACTTCTCCTTCAGTTCGTCCTGTAGCCGTTTCACGCCACGAGACGCGATCTTGCCGGTGGTGCACCGCTCGCTCACTTCCTTCCAATCCCAGTCTGTGGTGTAGAGTCGCGGATGATGAAACGGACCAGGGTCGGGCGAGAGCGTGCGAACGGTCGGCGGCTTCACATTCGGGGCGACACAAAGTGGATCGGGCTTTCCATCCACGATGATGTGGGAGTGGGAATCCCACACATTGATCCACACGTTTTGACTAGCCGTGAGGTGGTGCGTGTTATCGGTGACAATCACCCGAATTTCGTACACACCGCGAGCCGGGAATGTGGCACGCGTGATCGCACCGCCAGCCGGCCCTTTCAACACAATCGGGCACTCCTCCATTTTCGCTGCGTTGGGGCTGATGACGTCTTGAACCTGGGTAAAGGTGGCCGAGAGTTGACCGCCAGGGGGAAAGTTAAAGGGTGTGATCGCTAAATTGGCGCTCGGCTGGGGAACCGCATCCGTGATCAGTAGAATCGGGTGATCCACCATTACTTGGATGACGGGGTAGGGTTGGCCCGGTTGAGGCAGATCCACGGGCAAAGTCGTTACCGGTGCCTGGGAGGCGTCCGGAGTTGGTGTTTGTGCCCGCAGAGCGGTCGAAAGCGCCAAAAGTAAAATCAGCCGGATTCGCACCCGCGCTTGTGTGTAGGAATAGTGCATGAGGTCCCGGAGTTACCATTGCTACCAAAGTATTGTAAGGTAATGCAATGTCTTTTGAAGAAAGGAGGTCTTTTCCTCGCGAGGACAAGGTCACCAGGCCGAGTGCTTTATGGGAACCTTGGATAACTCCGGTTTATTCTAGTCAAAAGTAACAGATAATAGCTTCACGACCTTCACTGGTTTTGGGGCTGGGTCGGGTGTTGGGGTTGGAGCGTTACTCGACACAAAACCCGACACGATTACAGGAGGGCCAAAGTTAAAATGGCTAGCCACCCAAAATGTGGACTTTAATTGATGTGCCATTTTATTTAGCAATTCGAAACATGGATGACTGCCATCTTGGACTGAGACATTCCCGGTGACACTAGAACCAAAAGTCGATACGGGATTAGTGAGGAAAACGTCCTGAAAATTGAGGAAATGCGTGTGTTTCCAAACCGTGAATGACGAACTTGGAGAACTTAACCCCTCAACAGCCACCTTTTGGTCCAAAAGTGACCCTTTCTGTGGAAGAAAGACGATAAACTTATCACCTAAAATACATCTAAATGTGCTGGTGTCTGAAATGAGCCTGGCAAAATCTGCAAGTTGGGTTGGATCACCCAGAGAAGCCAGTAAGTGCTCTCGGGCGTTTATAATTGGCGAGGTCCCGTCTTCTTCCAACCCCACAGTGAAGTTCGGGTATTTGGCCTTAAACTTGAATACGACATCACTAAGTGGAACGTCCTCAGCAAAAAGGGCATGTGAGATTAGGATAAAGGCTAGGGTGTATCCTAGCACCTTGAAGTTAGTAATTCGAGTCATTGAAGTACGAGCAGAAGTTGGCTCGACAAACGCCCCTTAATCTTTGTAGACGTGTTGACTGACGGGCCTTGTTCTGGGATTACCACTCAGATTATAAGGCAATGCAATGTCTTTTGAAATCGGATTTTCATGGAAAGTCCCGATATGATCCGTTTAGCTTCGGGGATGACTAGCGACGAGCTAAGTACGGCATACAAGGAAGCAAGAGCTTCAGCAGTACGACTATTTGACGGAACCAAAAAGGCTGTCGCCTGCATTACGTTTTTAGATTCGGTTTGGGGGGCGTGGGGCACGATTGTAGCCTCTGGCGGTGAAGAGCTGACTCCTCGGTTCAGGGAGGTTGAAGCCTCTAAGAACGGCACTATTGTTCTAATTGACATGGCTCAACACAAAGGTGGGGACGAACGATGCGCGTTAGTCGATCCCTCAGGCAAGTTCATCATTCCGCCTTTTTTCCGGATAATTCAGGTCGATTTTGATCATTTCGTTTCACCGGACGAAGCGCGTGTACTCGCTTGGCATTCGGCGTCGCATTTTGCGGTTCTTAATCTGACAGGTGACCTGCTGTTCTGGCTCTCTGAGGATCTCGTCGAAGATTTTGGCGATCTATATGATTATGTGTTGATGCCTGGGCTACATTGTTTTCCCAAGGACGAGTGCTAAAAATACCAGTGAACTTAAGGGACTTATGGACAAGTCTGGCCACGTTCTTTTCCCGCCAACTTATGAATTCATTGGCGAATTTTGCGATGGGATGGCGGAAGTCGTTTCGGGCGGAAAAGGTGGCTTTATTAATGCTAAGGGCGAGCTCGTTATTCCTTTACAGTTTAGTGCTTGCTACCCGTTTCGTGGCGGTCTGGCAGAGGTCATGAGTTTCGATAAAAAACGTGGTTTGATTGATACCTCTGGACGCTTTATATCTCCGCTCGGTGACTCAGTTCCACTCTTTGTGGGAGGCTATTACGAGTCAATGAAAGATAACTTTGTGGGATTGATCGATAAGACGGGAGCTTGGATTTTGCCTCCGGTTTACAGCTCAATACAAGTGGTCCCGGAGCAAATGTTGGCCATCGTTTCAAAAGGCGGCAAACACGGAGTCGTTTCTCTGGCCGATACGCGTGTAATTGATTGCCAATATGATTCACTTTTGTCGATCGATCCGGAGCATTTCTTAGCAAGCCTCGATAAGAAATGGTCGGTTCTTGATAAGACGGGAAAGCAGGTATATCAACTCGACTTCGACGAGGTGAAATTCAGTGGAAAACCGCATGTTGTCTACTTTAAAGTCAAGCGGCTGGGAAAGTGGGGTCTAGCTCAGCCAAACGGAACAGTAGAACTCTCGCTTGAGTACGACGATGTGGTTCTTAACGACCTAGATCAGCGGTGCGGCGCAGTAAAACGAGGCGACAAGTGGGCAGTTCTGAGCCCCGAAATGAAAGTAGTAACGGACTTTATTTACGATGAGATCGAATCTTCTAGGTACGTCCAAGACGTTATAGAAGTTCGCCAAGGCGATGTGTATGGCTTAGTAAATTCCGAGGGAAAAGTTCTAGTTCCGGTCAAAAGATGGGAAGTGAAGCCGCTGGCGGCGAGCTAATCTTCGCCCCATTTGGCCCATACCCTGGGAAACCGCGTCGGGAGATCCTTTTCCTCCCAATTCACACCTGTAGGCTCAGGATATCCGACAAGGCAGGTGGGCAGTCCCTTCTCATACTCTTTGAGGCGACGGTAAAACTCGTCCGCGTCTAACTTGGTCTTGAATTCGAACACGTCGGAAGGAACGTAGGAGATACCTTCAAAACGCATGCAACCTGGGCACCAATCGACCAGCGATTCAGGATCCTTCATCGCATTCGTATAGTGCTCGCGCCCGGCACTGATGAGGGCGAATCGAAAATAATCGAACCCATCGTCGCTGCAGCCTTCATTGATGATCTGCGCAACACCCCAGAGCTCCCACGAATACGAGCTCCACGTCAATTCGCCAAAGTGATACTTAAATCCGTAGAGATCTTCGAGTTCCAGGTCGCTCAGCAATCGAAATAGGTTCGCCTCTTGCTTGTCATCATCCGGCCATTCAATGCCTTCCAGAGATTTTTCGATGAGTTCCCAGAAGCGATCGATCGTCATACGGCTTCTTCAGTTATCAAAAAACGACCGATCTTGGAATCCGAGAATTAGCTGCCTACGCTTTTCACATGACGAAGATTTGCGCGTGGCTTTTACTAATTTTGCTAAACGTTTCCCTGCTGACGCCCGTAAAGGCAGACCCAGGACTGAATTTTGCCCAGCCAACCCACATTCCCACCACCCCGACTCCGATCTCACCTGCACCGGTCGAATTCGTCACCCAAATTCTGGAACCGACCGGCGGCAAGGTGCAACGGCCAAAGGATTGGTTCTACAGTGAGCACCATCGCGGTCCCGTTTACGACTGGGTCATTTCGAAGGAGGACGCTTCCGGGCATCACTCGTATTTGACCGGCTATCGAATCGAGTGCTTTAACGGCGTGAAGGCGGGCACCGGTAAAACGGCTCAAGAGTTTATCCAGAGTTTTATTGATTCTAAAAAGAAGGATTCCAGCGTGAATATCTTGAGTTCCTGTCAGCCGAAAGACCAGGGCATGTTCACCCGGACCTGCCTGGAAACAGAAGAGGGACAGTTCCACATCCAGTACTCGCTATTCTGGGGCAGTAACGGGCTGGATATCGCGGTGATCACCATCGCGGGAGCGCCTAAGGAAATTTGGACGAATTACACGGACACGTTCAATAAGATGAACTCGTTCGAGCTGATCGATATGAAGCGGTTTACGAAATAGCGTGAAAAATTGTCGTATCTAGACGAGCTCGATTTGAGGAAGAATGCGCAGGAATTTACCGCCCTGCTGAGAATAGGCGGCGTTTCGCTGCATAATTTGGCCCGCATAGCGCCAGGAAAGGATTGCTACAACTTGTGGAGCGTTTGGGCCCTCCAGAATCCGGGAACTGACTACCGGCAGATTCAGTCCTGGACTAAGGAGGCCATGTCGCACTGGATTATCGTCAATGAGTTGAGAAATAAGACCGCTCAATTCAAAATGGAACAGCATCGTTGTTACACCGATTGCGGCACCATATCCCGCAACTGAGTATCCGTCGGCGTGGTATTGATTCAATAGCCGATGCAGCTCTCTTTTTGTCGTTTCAAGTCGATTCTGGAGACGCTGATAGGGCGATGGTGTCCCGTACTCAAGAGATTTTTCTCTCTCTACTAAGTCTTGGACAACGGCTTGAATCGGACGTTTGCCACTTTTCTGTTGGACAAAAACACGAATGGAACTGCCCTTGCTAGTCGATTCCTGCACGTCAAAAATCTGCAAGTTGAACTGGGCGAAAAACGTCACCAGAGGCGCAACAGAATAATAGTCGATATGCTCATGGTGAATGTTATCGAATACGCAATCTTCTGCTAAATGCTTCAAATATCCGGTCTCAAAGACAAAAACACCATCGTCATCGAGTAATTCAACAATTCCCTCAACAATTGCGAACGGATCAGTCACGTTAGCCATCACATTGTTAGCAATGAATACTTTCGCCTTACCGAATTCTGCTTTGATTTGTGGCGCTAATTCCTTTGAGAAAAAATGATTCCAAGTGAGGATTCCGTTAGCCGTGGCTTTCGCCGCAATGTCCTTGGCCGGGTCAATTCCAAGCACTTTCATTCCACCTGCTTGCAAAAAGGAAAGCAGCGTTCCATCGTTGCTGCCCATTTCTAAAATCAGATCACCCGGTGCCAGTTGCAATTTGGTGATGAGTTCTTCTGCGTAACGAGAAAAGTGTTCTCTGAGACCTGACGAACTCGATGTGGTGTAGATATAACTGCCATAAAGGTCCTCTGGATCAACGAGCAATCCAAGCTGAACGTGGCAACACTTTCGACACTGAAAAAGATCCAAATCGAGGAGCGGCAAAGGATCCTTTGAAAACTCCGGTGGACGATAAAGGTCACCAACGGGTGTCGGTTGCAGGTGCAAAACTTTCTCCAAATCGGAGTGGCGACAGAGACGGCAGAGAAGAATCGGTTTTGTTCTAAAAATCATAAGTTACATTTTCCCTTTAAACTGTCGGATTTCCTTAATCAATCCGAAGATAGCCTTTAAGACTTTAACTATTCTTTGAGGCTGCAGCGCTCGTGAATTTTCCTGCTTGGAAGGAGTATTTCCTACAGGAACTTCGACGTAAGTTGCTCCCATTCGGATGAGTTTCACAACAACTTCGGCCGCAAATGCATAGCTCTCGTCCTTGAGTTCAATCTTTTCAAACAGTGCGCGACGTGGAAGCTGGCCTTGATAATAACGGATATTCAGTCCAAAAAGTAAGTTTATAAGAATCGTAAAACCTTTCGATCCGATTCGTCGGCCTAACGGGCGAAGTTTGTAATTTGTTAGGTACGGAAGAACAATATCCGCTTTTCCGACGCAATTAATGATCGTTAAAACATCGCAAGCGGGCATGCTGTCATCGCCAGCAATAGTCATTATATAATCTCCCGTTGCAACCCGTGCCCCGACCCTAAAAGCCCCACCAGGACCTAGGTTCGTTTTATTGTGAACGACGGTGATCTTGCTGTTTTCAGAGGCCATCTTATCCATGATAGAGGGCGTTTTATCAACACTGCCGTCGTCGACAAGAACGATTTGGTAATCCCGGAGATTACTAGACTTAACTGCAGTTATAATTTCATTAACTGTAGACTCAATATAGTTCTCTTCATTAAGTGCGAGCGTAATGAACGATACAGAAGGTTGAAGGGACATTTCGATGGTTGGAAAGAAATTTAGATCTAGAGCGATTTTAGTCGTCGTGACAGCGACTCCTGCCAATTAAGTCCGGCGCCGCCATCCACAACGATTTCCTGTCCTGTGATGAACGATGCTTGTGGTGACAGGATGAATTTGACTGCTTCCGCCACCTCATTCGCCGTGCCCATCCGTCCCAATGGTGTAACCTCTTTATAGAGTTGGTGCAA
This sequence comes from uncultured Verrucomicrobiae bacterium, assembly GCA_963743595.1. Taxonomy (GTDB): domain Bacteria; phylum Verrucomicrobiota; class Verrucomicrobiia; order Methylacidiphilales; family UBA1321; genus CAVURW01. Next base: position 954 of record CAVURW010000251.1, on the reverse strand, counting down.
CGGTTCATTCTCTAGAAAGAAATGGGCCGATTCCGACTTCAATACTGTACCCGGCGAAATCGCGTTGACGCGAATTCCAAGCGCTCCCAGTTCGTAGGCAAAATAGCGTGTCATCCCGATCAAACCAGCCTTAGCGACGTGGTACCCCTCGTCTTGCTCGTTCGCCACAAATCTTGAGGCGATCGATGAGATGATCGCAATCGAGCGCTCACCTTCCAAGGCAAAATGATTCTTCAATGTGAGAATAACGTTTCGAGTGGCGCTCAGGCAGACCTTCAGGTTTCCCTCCCATGAATTGTCTCCGCGATGGCGCTGAAAGAAAGCGAGGCCATTTACTCGTCCGTTTCTTTCCACCACCTCCGGTAGTACCTCTGTCACGGACTTTTCGTCAGCGACATCCATCGCCTGCCAGAGCACGTTTTTCGGCAGATCCTCGCTGCCACTGGGCTTATTCCGAGAAATCACCGTCACGACTTCGTAAGCGGATGCAGCGAGCAAACAGAAAGCCCTGCCGATTCCTTTGCTACCCCCAACGATGATTAGGTGTTGCATTATCGCAGCTATTGTAAAACCATTTTACTTGCGATTTCTTCAGCAGGTAAACCACGGACTGCGGTCATATTGAAATCGTTGGGCGACCACTCTGCAAAAGTGGTGTCTTTTCGTTCGAAAGGACCCTTAGTCAATTCATGGAATACTAATATGTCAGAACGAATGATCAATGTGTGATAGAACGATTCTGTGGCTCTTAAATAAAACGGTAGCCCGGATTTGATGGCTCCCATTCTTGATACCTGAATAACTTTTCCATCGTCAGAAAAGAAAACAATCTCAACCTCACCTTCTAAAACAGAAAAAGACTCCTGTTTACCAATATGTTTATGGGGACGGACATATGTCTCAGAAGTATGAACGATGAACATTTCTTGTAAGACATCGTTAATATCTTGATGT
>CAVURW010000250.1:0-8458 GCA_963743595.1 uncultured Verrucomicrobiae bacterium | reverse complement strand
CAAGGCACGAGCGATCTTGTTGTACTCCTACCCCGGGTTCGCACTCGGGTCTATGGTCCTGTCGCCCCTGACGGGGCTTATGACACGGAAAGCCCAGCACAATTCTATTTCCTTCGATTATTCGCACCGTGGCCGAAATCGGCAGGTATTTGCTCACCGAGTCGGCCAAATTGTCCGGGGCAATTTCACGCTGACTGTCAGTTGCAATTCACTACTGTTAGCTTGCGCCGTTGCCGAAATCGTCAGGTACTTGCTTATCGTCCCGGGAAATTTGGCCGAATTTTATGACGCCAAACACTCAAGAGAAATCACGCTGTCCGCGCCTTTACTAACCGGAGCCATGCCTTGATCGGGTGGAAGATCTGCCCGAAGTATCCGCCGGAAATGGGTTCACTGATTCCGTAAGCTTCCGGTGTCGAGTTCGGCCAGTAGTACGTTCCGAAAAGGACGTCCATCCAGGGCGAGAAGTTCGCGTAATTGCACGCGTAATTGGTCTGCGAATGGTGCCAGCGGTGCAACTCGGGTGAGCCCAGCACCAGTCGCAGAATACCCGGCGAAAGGGACGTATTTGAGTGTAGGTATAACCCCCATATCCCTCGGAAAACCAAGACTGCTCCCAGCGTGCCCATCGGAAAGCCCATCAGCACGGGCGGCAGCGTCACACAGAGCGAGGTCAACATCAGGTCAATCGGATGCTCGCGATGTGTAGCGAGCCAATCGAGCTCCTCAGCAGAATGATGAACCGCGTGGAGCGGCCAGAACCACCGATTTCCGTGGATAAACCGATGGTACCAATAGGCGAAGAAATCGCCAATCAGCACCACTTCGATCGCTTGCAAAAGCCAGGACTGATTCGAACAGAGCGTATGAAGCGCCATTGCCCACGGGCCGACCCAAAACTCGCCCGCCAGAAAGACGAAAAGGCTCAGGATCGCCCCTTCAAAAAGCACGTGTTGGCCGAGGAAAAAGACCGCATCTGTCGCCCAGCCTTTTCGAATCAGTTTCTGCTCGGACTTCGACGGGAAGAGAAGCTCTAACGGGTAAAAGATCGCCGCGATGAAACAGAAGTTCGAGGCCACGGTTTCCCAGAGCTGGAGAATAGGGAGTAGATGAGGCAACATAGTCGTGAGCTATTGAGGTTAATTATTTGTATTTGTCGGGTTGTGCTGAGGTGCCGGACACTGGCTCACCACTTCAATCTCCGTCATGGTCGCCGAAAAAACTTGCGTTGTGTTCTTCCCCATTTGCACCAACACCGCGACCATCGTCCCGGAAACGGCAACCACAGCGAAGGCTTTACCGGGCCAGCTGTTCGCCAGCCAAACTGCATCGCTAACAAGTGAGGAAAAGGCGCTTTCAGGTTTCATCGTTTTGTGGTCGTTTTGGTTAATTCGGGGGCCCGATTGCCTGGGAAAGAAGGCGGCGGCGTAAAGACGTTCTGAGCCATCGACCCGGAAAATGCGCGAAAGCTTCCGCTGCCTACGCCGCTATAGGAAATAAGCGCCGTGACGGATGCCAGAACAATGGCCAGCGTTTTACCGTTTTTTTCGATCCACGTTTTTGGCTGTGATTTCATAGATTCGTATTTTCGGGGCAATCGTGATTTGCTGCTCAGTTGGCAGTGCACAAGACTGCACCACGATCTCCATTGAATAAATCGATGCAGGATTTACGGGGTTGATCGCTGTGTTGGCAGGCTTATACGCCGCCCCACTAATCACAATTTTCGCTGAGCGATTGATGACTGTTTTCACGGGCACATTTGCGGGCAGATTGATCGCCGCATTTACAGGTTGATTGATCGATTTCAGAGGCGGATTCGCAGTCGGACTGATCGCCGTGTTCACATGCTGAAAGATCACCCCACCAGAAAACGTGAGGACCATGAACGCCTTCACGTACCAGCCTTTTGGAAATCGGAAAGAGTGCTTTGAGGAGATTTCTGCCGTCATGCCCCTACAGTGCCAAATCCTGAACGAGCGGTTGTCACCCAGATCCGCTAAATGTGTAAAAGAATTGTCAGAGCTCAGCAGAGCCCGGCCAAACCGGTCCATCGATAACCCACCGAATGCACCGTCTCGATCTGCTTAGGGTTGGCCCCGACGCTCACTAGCTTCTTGCGCAATTGAACCACCGTTTGATCCAGCGTTCGCGTCGTCCCATAGTACTCCACGCCCCACACATCGTTCAGCAATTTGTCCCGCGAAAGCACCTCACGCGGATGACTCGCGAACAACTGGAGCAGCTTCAATTCACGTTGCGTCAGGCTGGCGGTCTGACCCTCTTTCCGCAATTCAAATGTCCGTGCATCGACCTCACAATCCTCCAGCATCACCACATCCGGTTTTGCCACGCCGCCCGCCGACTTTTCGCGACGCAATACTGCTTGAATTCGCGCCATTAACTCGCGTAACCCAAAGGGCTTCGTCACATAATCGTCCGCGCCTAGATCCAGCCCCACCACCTTATCCAGCTCCTGCCCTTTTGCCGTGAGCATGATGATAAAACCCTGGTAACTCTGCCCGCGCAATTGCTTGCAAATATCGTACCCGCTCAAACCGGGCAACATGACATCCAGCAGAATCAAATGGGGCCGCATGCGTGCCACGATATCAATCGCCTTATCGCCGCGATCACACGATTCCACGGAAAAGCCCTCACTCTGCAGCAGTTCGGTCAGCCCAAAGCGAATATTCGCGTCATCCTCCACAACCAGTATCTTTTTCATTTTCTATTTATCCGGCTTCTTTTGTTACTTCGGTTGACCGACCAATTTATGCGTCTCCACGGGCTGGTTTTGGACTTCACGTTTCTCGCGCCGTTCCATTTCCATTCGTGCCATATCAAGCGGTAAGATCATCTCGAAACAGGCCCCACCACCCGCGCGATCCTGATAGGTCACTTCGCCGCCGTTTTCCCGCGCCAAACGCCGTGCTAAGGTGAGCCCGAGACCGGTGCCGGGAATTCCACTGGAGAGCGAATCGTTGAGCCGAACAAACGGCTGGAAAATCGATTCCGCCTGTTTCGAAGGAACGCCAGCCCCGCGATCCAGCACTTCCACCACCGCGTGCTCGCCGCTGCTCATTTTCGCACCCACTTTCAACGTCCGCTCCGCCGTAAACGCACGCACTTCGATCTCGCCTCCGCCATATTTCTCCGCATTTGAAACCAAGTTCAGTAACACCTGCGCCATGCCATCGCGATCTCCCAGTACGTAGACCGAATGATTTGGCAATTCCACGTTGAATCTAATGTTCACGCTCTCCAGATGCGGGCGGTTCATCTCTTCCACTTCCCGCACCACCTCCACCAAATTAACGGACGACGAGATCTTCTCCTGATTGCGTCGATCCGGCCGGGAAAAATCGAGCACGTTATTGATCAATCGAGTCAAGCGACCCGCTTCGGCAGCAATGATGCGCAGGTAGGTCAGCCGCTTTTGCTGATCAGCCACACGATCTTCGGCCAGGAGCTCCGAGAACATGCGAATCGACGTGAGCGGCGTCTTCAGCTCATGGGAGACATTGCTTACGAAGTCCGTTTTTTGCTGGGCCAGGTTCAATTGCCGACGGACATCGTTCGCGATAAACATGCCCCCGGTGGCGATCGCTACGAACATCACCATGACCACGCAACAGAGCACCAACTGTAAGAAACGCGCCGATTTTTTGATCTCGTCCGGCTGCGTTAAATAAAGCGCCACTTCCCAATGCGGCAACGCACCCCCGATCTGCGATGAGACAAAAGGTCGCGTCCACTCAGTTTTGAATCCCTCCTTGGAAATCGCCATCGGCTGGCCTTTATCGTCGATCAGCGCCATGCAATAGCCGGGGTCGGCATCGTCTTTAGAACCGGACGATGTTTGAATCAGCTCCCCAAGACGCGCGGTTAACTTGCCCAAATTCATTTCTGCACCGGCGATTCGCCGACTATCGTCACCTCCCAAACGTGACCAGACCAGGAGCTGCAATTTATTGTCCAAAAACCGCGCTATGATTCCGCTATTTTCGTGTGCGACCGCTTTTTCGAACGTCGAATCAGTGGAGGTAACCGACGTCAATTTCGACTGAACGCTCTGATATACGCGTTGAGGTGAAACGGATCGATTCGTCTGCGGTGAACTTTCTAACTGCTGCTGGTTTTGGGACAGGCTGTTGAGATCAATCGAATTTTGCGCCTCATTCTGATTCGCGCTTTGGAATTGCGCATTTTGGAACAACTGGCCATTTGCCGCGTAAATCGAGGCATCTTGTTGATTGTTTAAGAACGATGCATTCTGAGCCAGAAATGATTTCGTCCCCGAGTTTGTCGTGTCGGTGCCACCCAGTCGACCGGTCTCGATCAAAAAGCCGACCTCCGCCAGCGGCCAACGATCTCGAATCTCGCGGTCGAAATTGCTGGGGAGCGTCTGCTGTGCTGGGGAGCTTTGATCGAAAATCAATTTCGACTGATTGATGAACTCGCTGCGGATATTGTCCAGTTCGCGATTGATGTTACCGGCCAGGGCGTCGGTGATCGTCTGGTAGATCATCGTCTGTTGATGTTCCACCAACACCCGCTCTTCGCGCGCTAAGTTCACTGCCATGACCGCCAGCACCAGACTGGGCAGCAAAATCACGACAAAAAACACCCGAGAAAAATGAGGCATTTGTTCTAGCATGTACCGATTTGATCCACGGCTCAATGGCAATAACCCATTTCGCGGCGGAATATGTCACCCGTTTACACGTGGAAGTGTAAAAAATTCGTATGCTGCGCCACAAAGGGGAGCTTACGACCCCGCTGCGTGGCCGCACTCGGGACAAAACTTGGCACCGTGCAACTCCGTGCCGCAAGCGGTGCATTTCGGATTCACATGTGCTACCGGCGTTCCGCATTCGCCGCAAAACTTAGCGTTCGATGCCAATTCCGCAGCGCACTTCACGCACTTGATTTTAGTCGCCGTTTGCGGTGTGGCCAAATCGAGGCCCTCGGTCATATTTTGCTGGCGGACTTTCGTCCCGACCTGCTCAAGAGTCGCCTGGTTCTGAGCCACACCGATCTCTGTCTGCACGTCCGGCGCGCAGCCATGACACACCCCGCGCGATTCGTTCCAACACACTTCCGGGCAAACCCATTTAGAACATCGCGGGCACTGCTGAAAATGCGCTTTCGCTTCGGTCACCGCCGCTTGGGTAGCGGAATCATGCGCTGGGCCACCGATGGCCCGCTGAATCGCAAAGGCCGTCTCGCCTGCCCGACCCAGCGATCCGCCGAAAAACGAGCCCGCCGCTTCCAGTAAACCAGCGGCTGTTCCCAGCGTGTTAGCCTGATAAGCGGAGAGAAATCCATTGCCACACTTGTCGCAATGAAACTTAAATTGATACCCCTTATCTGTGGAGAGGTCCTCGTAGTTGGAAACAAAAGCGATGAGTGACATAACTTCGCCTAAACAACCACAATGGCTCGCTAACTACCAGCCAGTTTTCGTCCGGGATTGACAGGGTCACGCTCCTTTGTTCAACCTCCCTCATGAAGATTGCACTCGGATCAGATCACGCCGGCTTTGCGTTCAAAGAAAAGACCAAGCGGATGTTAGAAGAACTCGGCCATGAAGTCGTTGATTTCGGTACCGATAGCGACAACCCCGTCCCCTACCCCCGCTTCATCCGGCCCACAGCCGAGGCTGTCGCGGAGGGCACGTGCGAGCGCGGCATCGTCTTTGGCGGGTCCGGGAACGGCGAGGCTATTGTCGCAAACAAAGTCAGAGGCGTCCGGTGCGCCTACGCTTGGAATTCGCAAACGGCTGAGCTGGGACGACGGCACAACGATTGCAACATGATCTCCATCGGCCAGCGCATGATTTCCGAGTACATCATGCTGGAGCTCGTTCGTATTTTTATTAACACGCCATTCGACGGTGGGCGGCATGAAGATCGAGTAAAAGAGATTGAAGATCTCTCCTAATTAAAGTCCAGCCGGGGATGGCTAGAGCATTGACAAAAACAAGCAGTTAGTAGATTATCCGGCGATGTCACCGGTCGATTCTACTTCTCCTGCGGAGCTTTCTCAGCACATCGAGCATCTCCAAACTTTTCGCGACCGTGCTTTCCAAGTCGCCGATCCCTTTGGCACGCCGCCCGAAACGGTGACTCCAAACGAAGCCCTCCGGACGGTTAACCCTCCTGATCCTTCCGATAGGGAGGCGCTCGATTCCGCCCGGCACCAGGCTCGAGAGTTACTTGATGCAGGCGGAGCTGACCTTAAAGCTTATGTCGAGAATCCCAAGAACAGCACAGGTCCGATTATTGAAGGTTCCGGTCAAATCGAGTCAGTCGCCGATCATCCTGATAAGATTTCGGAACAAGTCGCAACCAACAGCCAGAGTTGGGATCGACTGATCGATTATTGTGAGAAGATCGGCCTACCTAAAGATGAGGTGGGTATCACCAGCGACAGCTACACGAAGGCGGTTTCCCACGATCTCGTCGACAAGTACAACACACAGATTGCCGAGACGCAGCACACGCTGCAAACGGCGGTGAATACGCCTTCCACTGGTAGCGCGCATCTCTTTGCCGGTGCCGACCACGAGCATACAGAAGGCGAAACGCAGCATGTATCGCATTAGGGTTAGGTAATGCTAGAGTCTCGCTGGGATGAATCGAATTATTGTAATCGCGGCCGTTCTGCTTAGTGCTCCGTTTGTCGACGCTCAAACACCGAGCGTGTCTCCTTTGCCGTCCCCGACCCCCGCTTCCCAGACGCAAAGCCTCGATCAACGGGTTAAGGATCTCGAAGCTGCCTACAGTTCACCGACGAGTGCACCTGCTCCCGGTTCGCTCTCCTCCGGACCACGCGTTCCGATTCCTTCCAATTTCGGCCCTGTACACGTCTGTGTCCTCCTGATGTTGTTCGTTCTCTTGCCATTCATTCTCGAAAAAAACACGTGGGGAGCTCTTATAGCTCGGTTCCTATCGGTCATCAGCTGGGTGGCGGTTGTATGGATTTTAATCGGTTATAGCTTGGTTTTCGGCGATGGCACGCCTGAGGGCGGCTGGACTTGGATCGGCGACTCCCGCTACTTTCTGTTTAATGGTGTTGGAAACAGTCCCAACCTCCCCTATGCATTCTACATTTCACACAATGTTTTCGCCGCCTACCACTTGGTTTATGCCGTTGCCCCCGTACTTTTGATTTGGAGCATCCTCCCCTCATTTGAGGTGATCCCGACATTGCTTTTCGTACTCGGTTGGCTGTTCTTGGTTTATACGCCGCTGGCCCATGCCGTTTGGAGCAGTTCAGGGGCGATGGGTGGGAGCATGAACCCAAACGCACCTATCCACGCCCTCGACGCTTACGGTGCCGTGCCCGTCGAGATGGCCGCTGGTTTTTCTGTGTTGGTTATTGCATGGTTGTTTCCGGTTTCGGGTGAGAATGGGAGTCGGCGGCTGGCGTTGGCTTACAGTTTTTGGATTCTCAGTTTTCTTCTTCGCTGTGATTTTGAGCAAAGCGTTGCCTCAATCGCCAGCGCGTTCGTTGTTTGGAGCATTGCGGAACGCGTCCTTACCGGAAGGAACTCTCAAATGGGGCTGCTATCCGGTGGCTTGGTGGGAGCCGTGGCCATCGTGCCGGGCTGCATTTACGTCACCGACCTAGGCGCCGCCATCACGGGTGCAATCGCTGGTCTTGTCTGTTGCATCAGCTCTCAATGGATTAAACCGCGTTTGAAATTCGAGACGATCGATGTCGTGAGTGTACACGGAATCGGTGGACTTTGCGGGCTCATCGCGACCGGTTTTTTCGCCTCAGAAATCGTGAATCCGAACCTGATCGCGGTCGCCTCATATCCGGGAGCTTGGCTCTGGCTCCATCAACTCCTGGCCGGTCTCATCACTATTCTCGTTTCGGTATTTGGCACCGCTCTGGCCGCCTACCCGATCAAACTTCTTTTTACTCCCCGCCCGGTTACAGCAATCGCGTAATCACTCAACCTTTGTATATTTGCGATTGCTTCATTTTCGCCGTAGGCATAACCTGCACTTTCCCCTAAGTGCATTTTTAATAATTTATTCCACCCTATTCTATGATCGTTGTTCTCAAGCCGAACCTCCCTCCGGAGCAAATCGAAAAAGTCATCGCAGAGGTCGCCAAACTCGGCTATGAACCCCGCCCCATCCACGGCATCGTCCAGACTGTAATCGCCGCTGTCGGTGATGAAACCAAGTGTCGCTCGCTGGAAACACTGGAAGGTTGGCCGGAAGTGGAGCACGTTCACCGCGTGCAAAAGCGCTATAAACTCGTCAGCCGCGAAGCTAAAAAAGGCGGTAACTCCGTTCTGGAAATCCACGGCCAGAAAATCGGTGCTGGCCAGCCGTTTTGCGTGATGGCGGGTCCCTGCTCGGTAGAGGGCGAAGAACAGCTCATGACCACGGCCAAGTCCGTTAAGGAACGGGGTGCCACATTCCTGCGCGGCGGT
>CAVURW010000249.1:0-17713 GCA_963743595.1 uncultured Verrucomicrobiae bacterium | reverse complement strand
GACGATACGATCAATCCTTCGTTCTTAAAGATTCGCGTAACGAGTTCCTTTCCCCGGTTGAACGGTGCCACGGCGCATGTAGGTGAACCGCTCGTCATTTCCCGATTTTCCCTGAACAACCTGGCGATGGTGGCCTACAACGCGACCAATTCAGCGTTGCCAACCGGTTTTGCTGCAACCGGATCGGACCCCGATCCCATCTACGATCGATTCGGACTCAAGCGTATGAGCGTCGGGTCTCCGTGGATCTACAATCACGGGAGCAATAGCATTCTGACTCTGGACAAGGTGGCCGCTGCCGGTCGCGAACCCGATTTTGCGGAGTTATTAAAGGCGGCCATCAATGTGGGAGCTTTAGCAAAAGGTGCTCCGAATCTTCACCCAACTCAGAGCAATTACGAGTACACGATTGATTCCACGACCGACTATCAGGTGCTGCAAATCATGGCGAACCTGATTGATCAACAAGACGCGGATAGTTATCCGACCGTCATTCAGATCGCAAGCGGACCGGGAGGATCGACGACGATCTATGGGGTCGAAGATTTGCCTTACTTCAATCGTTTTCACGTGATGTCGATCGTCGACCAACTACCGAACCCGCTCTGCTTAGCCTCTGATGTTTTGACCGTAAACCCTACGGCTGCAGTTCCTGTAACATCTACAGTGAGCCAGCAGTGGAGTTTCCCTGCGGGTACTGCTTCAGCCTCTAGTTTCACGCACACAATCCCGATTCCCAGCACGACTCCGTGGTCGATTGATCACACGGTGAAAGCGACTCTTTCCAGCCCAGGAGAGGTAGCGCATTTATACGTTCCAGACCTCTGGAATCCTCATGATCAAAACACGGCATCCAGTAACACGGCTCTGCGCCCCACTCAGTTCCGTATTTACGCTCAGACCACTAATCCGGTGGGGCAAGGTGGATGGCAAACCGGCATGACGTCCATCCCGAGCGGCTATTACCCCAATAACATCGTGCCGCAGAATGATGGTGCCAGCCCTCCCGCAAACTATTATTGCCCGGCATCGGCTGCACAGGCGTTAACGCAAGCGAACACCGAACTCGATTTCTCCGATAACGCTGGCTCCCTTTTCCGTGAGCCGACGCTGCTTTGGAACAGTAATCCTACGGGAATTGCTCTAACCGGAGTGGGATCGCCTTCAATCACAGACGCCAATACGGGCGAGACTTACTTCGGGATTGTCCTTGGAAAAGCACCTATCTCATTTCAGTACACGATCACGAGCACGCCCGCTAACCTGGCTGTCGACGGTACCTACGTCACCCAAAGCACTTCGGTAACGAATACCCAATACATTCCTGTGGCTAGCGGTGGGTATGCGCAGATCACTTTCTTTTTGCAGTATAAAGACCCGGCTGGAAACTGGATCACCTACGATACGAAATACCCTGATCTGCATGGTCTCTCCAATCCAACGATCGTCACGAACGTAGCTGATTTTTCAAACTCTAAATACAAGAACCCCTTCGCCTGCAATCAGGTCTCGGATCAAGCGTCCTGCATTGATCCGAGATCGTCCCGTTGGGGGATGGGCACGGCTGCGAATAAAGGCCAGATTTCGTCGGGAACCTCGGGTACAACCGCCGGTTCAGCCGCTTATCTTCTGGAGCCGACGGCTAGCGCGAATGTTCTTAATAGCGGTAACTTGGCGGCGAATAACAGCATGGGTAGCTGCAACTTCAGCGTCTTCGAAACGTCCCGACCTCGAGGCGACAAATGCAATTATGTGAATTATTCCAACCCTGGAATGGCCGCTGATCCGGGTTTGAGTCTCCAAATGCGTCTGTTTTCCGGCGTCGGCTTCAGTGCGTCAAATGGCAGTAATGCTTCCCCATTGTTTTTCGACGGATTGCTCAGTCAAAATAACCCGAACGCCGTTTTTCAATCTCGGAACAACAGTGTCGCGGCACAAATCTACTTTGAAGACGCGGATGGAATATGTCGGCGGGCGATGGGTGCGTACGCCAGTACCGCCATGACGGATACGTCCACCAGTGATCTGGCTCAGTCGATCACCAGTTCGCCTACCCGAATCGGATTGCCGGAATGCACCGCTTCCACCTTCAACAATAATGCGGTGGCAACGGCTACTCAGCAGACCCAAAGTCGCCCGATCATGCTCAATCGCCCTTTTAAGAGTGTGAGCGAAATGAGTTATGCGTTTACCGGCACGCCTTGGAAAAACATCGATTTCTTCACACCGGAAAGTGGTTATGCTGCGCTCCTGGATACGTTTTGCGTGGGTCAACCGACCGCCCCGTTGATTGCTGGGAAAGTCGATTTAAATACACGTCAGCAGCCGGTCTTGAAAGCGCTCATCGCCGGTGCAAGTCGCGATGAATGGAACAATCTCCCCACGCCGCCCGCCTACGCGCTCCCGCCCATCTCGGCGACTGAAGCGGGCCTCGCGGCACAGCGTTTGGTGGCCTTCACCTCGGATACGACCGACTCATGGAGAGGTCCTCTCAGCAACGTGAGCGAGCTTGTGGGGCGGTTTGTTCAAAATATGGCAGCCAGTCCCACCGTAATCACTGGCGGCGCTTTACCCGATTGGTTCACCTACGTTCCGCCAACCCCGGCCAGTGGCCAGGTTTCCACCGCCTCCTATTCTGGATTCACAGCACTACTGGACTCCACAGTCTATACGAATACGACCAATAGCAACAATTTAGTGGCACCCGTGGTGCAGCGCTTTAAGGAGTCGGCGTTGCGCCCCCTAGCCGATTGTGGTCAAACCCGCGTTTGGAATCTCTTGATCGATGTCATTGCACAGAGTGGGCGTTATCCCCAGTCAGCGACAGCCCTGAATCAATTTGCCGTTCAGGGTGAAAAGCGTCTCTGGATCCATGTAGCGATCGATCGCTATACGGGGCAAGTTTTGGATAAACAGGTCGAAGTAGTGGCTCAATGAAGAAAGAAGAATGAACAAATTTGTCTATATCAACTGCACCGCCATCTGCCTTTTATTATCGATAGGCTATGGCAACGCCCAATCCAATGGCACGAGAGCTCCCGAAGAAATCCAGGGGCCGTTTGTTAGCCCCATTCCAAAACCGATCGTCTGTACAATAACTTATACGTACCCGGAAGAGCTGACGACCAACGGCGATGTCCAGCACTTGGCCGGGCGTATCCGATCCATGACGACCTCGCGTGTGGGAGCAACAACACATGTCCAAATCGTTCGGATCGAAGGGGTTACCCAGGATATGTGGGAGTTAAATCACCAGACCTACGGCAAGAGTGCTGATGTTAAACAGTGGGTCCTTACCAGCATCGATGGAGCCAAACAGAATTCCTACTTGAAGGGTAGCGAGTTTCCGGGTACTGATTGGATTACCGCCGATACCTACCTGGGTGTCTCCAAGTTCGGCGAAGCGAGTTGTTTAATCTACATGAAAAACCCTCCTGAGGGGCTGGATTTGAGCGATACTGACGCACTTAAGCGGGCAATCGATAAAGCTGATTTCGTAGCGATTGTATCAGTCTCAAACCGGTGTCCCGTGGAGGTTCATGTTGGCGGAGTCAAAGAAGTGTTCACCTACGCCTCCGCACCCTCGGTTTTAAGCCCACCCTCGGATTTGACAGCCCAAATCGCAGAAGGTGAGCGCGTCCGTGGAACAAGTAACATCCGCCCACCCCGTCCTTACTAGTAACATCGCAAACGAAAGACCCATATGGTTCAAACTCCCCGTGTCACTCAACTGGAAAATCAGAAACGATCCGCGAAAAATAAGTGGGTCGAGAAAGCAGGGACGTTTACGGCAATTCTCGTCGTCAATGTCGCCATTCTGCTCATGCTTGGCACGATGGTGATCTATAATTTTGTCGCGCCGACAATAGTCGAGGTCATGGTCAGTACGAAGATCAAGCCCGTTCCGCCACCACCGCCAAAGCCACCGGCCAAAGGAGGCGAAGCTGCCAAGAGCATTGCTGACCCAACGACGGTCGTGGCACCGCCTCCCGTAACTCCCCCCAGCGTCATCGTCTCCATCTCGCCCTCTGCGATTAAGTTCAATGCCAGCAGCTCCCTTTCGGTTTCGTCCCTCTCGCTACCCACATTTGCGGCATCGGCCAGTTCAGGTCTTGCTGCGGGAACCACCGGCGGCGGCTTAAGCCACTCGAATCCTTTTGGTGATAGCCCCGATTCCGGAGTCCCTGGATTAATCGGCGAATTGTACGATCTCAAACAAACTCCGGATGGCACGGCTACGCCCATGGCGATATCGCCTCCAGAAACGGTCGATTCTTATTACCCCGGATTCGCTGGATTGCCGCAGACCAAGGAGGGTCTCAAAGTCCTGCGTGAGTACGTGAAGAGTTGGAACCAGGACATCTTAGATCGCTATTACAAGTCGCCATCGGCACTCGAAGCAACCCAGATTTTTATCCCGACCCGCCATTCTGAAGAAGCGACGAAAGCTTTTAAGGTACAGGATAAGGTGACCGCACGGCGCTGGGTGATTCACTATCACGGGACGATGATACCGCCCAAGACCGGCCGCTTCCGCTTCCTCGGGTTCGGCGACGATTTTTTGGTGGTGCGTTTAGGGGACAACAATGTGCTCGATGCCAGTTATCCGGGAGAAAAGCTGGACGAATCTGCCAATGCTCGGGACGAGGATATTCCAGGGCCCAGCGGACATCATCTCTTCTGTGGAAAGTGGTTTAATGTGGATGCGTCTCAGCCGATGTCTATCGATATCTTAATCGGTGAGGGGCCGGGCGGTTTTTCCGGTTTTGTTCTCCTGATCGAAGAGGATGGAGATACCTCGGAAAAAGGTGATTACCCCGTATTCCAGATGGCCCCCGCCACCATTCCGTCGAAATCCGATATGCCCTCCGTCTTTACGGGAAAGACAATGGTCTTCGGCGCGCAGTAGTCGCTCTCAATTATAGCTATTGCTCACGCAATTCGCCAGATTCGTCGAAATCTGGCGGGTGCCATTTGAGAGGCTTGCTAGTGAGAGCCGTGCTCGGCGATTCGTATCCGCCAATCACGAGGTGTGGCGTTGAAATGCTTCCGGAATTCTCGATGTAAATGGGGGGCTGTGGAAAACCCGGATTGCTTGGCAATCTGAGTGACGGAAAGACTGGTCTCCTCAAGCAAGCGACGCGCCTCATGCAACCGGAAGATGTTCAATTGCTCAAACAACGTTCGGCGAGTCTCTTTCTTAAAAGAGATTTCTAGCGAACGGCGCGAAACACCTGCAACCACCGTTAGATCCGAAACCGTAATCTTGTTCGCGAGATTCTTCTTCATGTGCGTAATCACACGACGAATCAAGGGATCTTGAACCGGAATCGTCTCCGTGCTGGCCCGCTCCGCGATGCCCAGCGGCTGAATCGATGGTGGTTCTTTGGGCGGTTTTCCGCCTTGCATCAAGTGATGAAGTAGCGCGGCACCTTGGTACCCGATACTCTCCAAATCATGGCGGATGCTGGAAAGATGAACCGGCAAACAATTGACGGTGAGGGGATTGTTATCGACGCCTAAGACGGCCACTTCATCTGGAACGCTGATGCCGCCGACGGTGCATACATTTTGGATGAAGGACGCGTCGTAGTCGTTGTAGGCGAAGACTGCCAGAGGAAAGCCGATCGCGCGGAAATCCCGGAGCACTGCCAATTGAATTGATTGCCACGAACCTTTATCCACTGCGGAGGGAGCAAGCGTGAATGCACTAAATCCCGCAGCTTTCAACGTCTCATCGTATGCCCGTTTGCGCAGCATCGAGACGTTATTATTTACACGTGAAAACCAGGCAAATCGACTCCATCCCCCTTTAAGAAAATACTCCGCTGCCAATCTGCCGATCATCTCGTGATCGCCGACTACGCGGGGCAGGGGAATCTCCATGCGAATATCGTAAAGATCGACGGTCGGGATTTTACGGATCGAGGGATCTTGCAGAAAGTGGATCGGTTCCTCCCACTCAGCTAAACCGGCGATGATTCCGTTTCCAGACCAGCCGTAAGGCAGCACCGGGACGTGAGCCATCTCAGCGTTCAAGTTCCAGCCATGTTCCATTGCAAATTTGGCAACACCCCGGTGCACTGCTACTTGATAATTACCCAGGATCATCAGAACCGAGTATTGATGTGAGGGGCGTTTAGTAGGAGTGAAGCGCTCCTTGCGTTTAGAGGCATTAACTATTTTAGGAGATGTAGAATTCAAGGTCGTTTCTTGCGCTTTAGTATAGTATGTTTAGCCCAGAAGCCAAGCTTACAATACGGAAATCGGCAATTATGTCAAAAAAAACGACAATTTAGCTGTGCCCGAGCGTACTACACCAGCAAAAACGCCTTCGAGAAGCTAAACGCCGTTCCGAAGAAAAGATTGTACACTTGGGAGCACTCACCGGCGTCGGCTTGATTTAGTTTAAGTAACTGCGCACAGAGAAATACAAAAGCGCGTGCGTATATAGTGGCGCAAGAACTCGAAAAGGCTACTCTCCGCCAAATGATCAAGACGCTTGCCCATCTGTGCATTCTTTCAAAGGATCTACAAAAGACTCACGACTTTTACTGCGGCGTCCTGGGACTTCAGAAGAAGTTCGACTTCCTAAAGGATGGGCAGCATTACGGCTTTTACCTCCAAATAGATCCACTGCATTTCATCGAATTTTTCAAGACCAATGAGGAACCGGCGGCCGGCAAAAAATCGATTACCCACATCTGTTTTGAAGTCGGGGATATCGAGGCGTTACGTGAGTTGTTGGTAACGAAGGGAATCGCGGTTACCGACAAGAAATTAGGCGTCGATCATAGCTGGCAGGTGTGGTGCAAAGACCCGGATGGAGTCGACGTGGAATTTCATCAATACACACCCGAGAGTTCACAATTCACAGGCGCAAACTGCGTGGTTAATTGGTAGTCGGTAGCTTCGGCTCTAACTCGTAATGGCGCAATTTCTCGCGAATTGTCGGCATCGAAATGCCCAGCCAACGGGCCGCTTTCGCACGGTTGCCCTCGGCCAGCTCAATCGCGTGGCGTAACGCTTCCTGTTCAATTTTGCCCTGGAGAATCTTCAGAGCGTCTTCGAGTTCGCCGCGACTTGCCGCTTCGACTGTTTCGCTCACGAATTCCTGCCAGGAACTGTTCTCATTACGGGCGAGAGGAATCTTCGAGAGACCTTTAGTTACATCGATCGGACCGACGGGGAATCCGCGGGCATTCAGAAGAGCCTTGCGCACCACATTTTCCAACTGGCGAATGTTGCCGGGCCAGTCTTGTTTCTCCAGAAGTTCCAGCGCTTCCGGAAGAATCGTGGCATTAGGGACCTGGAGCGATTCGCCAAATCGCTTCATGAAATAGTGGACTAGAAGCGGGATGTCTTCCCTTCGCTCGCGCAACGGTGGAAGCGAAAGCGTCACTACGTTCAATCGATAAAACAGATCCTCACGAAAGCGATCTTGTGCAATCGCCGTTTCCAAATCGACGTGCGTGGCCGCGATGACTCGAACGTCCACAGATATGCTCTCCTTCCCGCCCACTCGCGAGAACGTTTTCTCCTGGAGAACCCGGAGCAGTTTGGCTTGGGTACCCATGGAGAGTTCCCCGATCTCATCCAGAAACAGCGTGCCTCTATCGGCCTGCTCAAAGCGACCGATCCGTCGTTCCTCAGCACCGGTGAACGCCCCTTTTTCGTGGCCAAACAATTCACTTTCTAAGAGCGTCTCGGGAATCGCAGCGCAGTTAACGGTCACAAATGGTTTTTGAAGCCGGTCACTATACCGAAAGAGAGCACGAGCAATGAGCTCCTTGCCCGTCCCCGTCTCGCCGCGAATCAACACGGTGACTGGCTTAGCCGCTACCCGCCCGATCTCCTTGTAAACCTCCTGCATCGGCAGAGAGCGGCCAATGATCGAATCGCCGCCTGACTCATCGGCTTCTATGACCACTGATCGAGCAGCTAATCGGCGGCACTGAACAGAATTTTCGACGAGACGGAGCATGTGCGGTAAGGGGAACGGCTTCATCAGGTAATCCCAGGCACCCTGGCGAGTCGCCTGAATGGCGATCTCTGTCGAATGATGGGCCGTCATCACAATCATGGGAAAATGGGGCTTTTCCGCGTGCAGCTTTTGCACAATTTCCAGACCATCCATATCGGGTAACTGGAAATCGGTGAGCAGCGTGTCGTATTCAAATTTCCTCGCCAGATTGAATCCCTGCTGACCGTTTGTCGCTACGGTCACTTCGTACCCAGCGGATTCTAACGCATCCCGGATGATCTCGACCAAACTCTCATCGTCTTCGATCAGGAGGATGTGGGCTGGCTTCATTCTCGCAGTATTAACTGCGCTGGAGACATAAAGCCAATCGAATGTCGATAAGAGGCGGGTTAGTTAGAGGCGAGTTTCACGCTGGTGTCGTTCGTGACCGGCGTGCTCACGATATCCACTTGCGTGCCCGATTCCACATGTTGGAACAGCTCTTTCGCCATGCTAAAGGGTAACCGGACACATCCATGTGAGGCGGGGTAACCCGGTAAGAAACCGGCATGCAGACCCACACCATTATCGGTCAGACGCATGAAGAAGGGCATCGGAGCGTTATCATAGATGTTCGAGTGGTGATCCGGGTCCTTCTCCGTCACGACGAATGTGCCGGTGGGAGTTTCGTGGCCGACACGACCGCTGGAAATGTTACTCCACGCCACTAACTGTTGTCCGTTATAGGCATAGAGACGTTGGTCAGCTAATGAGACAACAATGTGTGTTACAGTGCTCTCTGCAGTATCACCCGGCGAGCAGATCCAATTATATTTAGCGTAGTCAACCGATACGGAAGAGGTTGTTGTTACGGGACTTGAACCGTGTTTACTGTCGAGGCCAAATCCGCCTGCCCAAGAATTATTGGTAATAAGTGTTAAAGAAAGGGCGGCCAGCATTGAACATTTTGTCGTTTTCATTTGAATCTCTAAGTAAGAATCGGAACGGGGAGTTTATTTCTTTCAAGTCCTCGTTTCGTTGATGGTGTAGTGCTTACGGCGTACCACAAACTAAAATATGATGTAAGCCGTTGATATCATTGTACTTACAATTTAAATATTGCTCTCCTGGGTTTCTCAAAACGGAAGGAAAGTTTCACCTGACCGGAAAATTAGTTTTCTTTGAAGCAACGTCCACATTGCAATTGACCTGAGACGGCAGCTCTTTAACCTTACCGCTAGAGGTGGTGGTCTTATATGCTGCTGTTATTAATCGCCCTTATTTTTACGATTTTAGGTGCTTACTTCATTGCCTATAATATCTGTAAGTACATCTGGAAGGAGACGGTGAGTCCGAGCAGAATTATCGTTTTCCTCGCGATTTTTATACTGAGTTTCGGCTTTATCAGTTTTGGGATGGGTATCGCGCTGTTGAGTGTGTTTGGGCGGTAGAGGGTTGCTGATTGTTTTTTGCCCTTGAGCCGCTATTCATTAGGATCATGACAAAATACTGGGGTGTGCTTCTGGCTGGGATGGCGCTCAGCGTGGGTGTTGCGTTTGCCGATGATCCGAAAACGATGTTGAAATTCGTTTATCACGATACGAACCCAGCTTTCGAGCCAGGGAGCTTCGCGGCGTTAACGAAGACTGTCTATCTCTGGGGTGCGGAAAAAGGGCGGATCGAAGAACAGGAAGATCCTCAGATGCACCTAAAGGGCTTGGTAGTCGTGTGCGGAAAGGATCTCTGGATGATCAATCTCGTGAACAAAACAGGCAATCATTCGGTCGATCCGAGCCCGACGCACAACTTCTACATGACGATTTGGGCTAATCAAGCGCATCACTCCACGGAGCTAACAAATTTCTCAATGGGCCATGAGCTGGCCTACATGAAGGACCATCATGTGCAACCGATCCACGTCAGCGGTGGAGCGAGTCAGGACGACACGGACGTCTACAAGACGACGATCGAGGGGCTGAAAATCACGTTTACGGTGGCAGCCAAAACCCAGATTCCGCAGTCTGTGGAAGTGGCCGATGGCGACAAAGTTTTGACGCACGTTATCTATGATTCCTATGAGGAACTGCCTGTAGATCCGAGTCTTTTCGCCCCGCCCGCCGATGTGACGATCAAGGAGCGGAGCGGGCAGTAACAATTACCCGTGCGACAAGAAAACCGTGGAAGGAAACGCCAATTCCGGCGGTAAGTCTTGGAGGTAGGCGCTTCGGAAGGCTTTTCCGTCCAGCCGATTTCGGCCCAGTGCCGTGCAATCCCAAACGAACCAGCGGCAGGGCCCACGGTTTTTCATGAACAGGTAAGTGGTGGAGAGGTAACGCTTGCTCGTGCCGTTCGTGAATCCGTACGAGATGTGGACGAATATAAAGTCGCGCGCATCAGAGGAGAACGCCATCATGGGAGCGCCCGAGCCAAATGCTTCTCGGGTAAAGCCCGGTGGGGTCTGGGAAGCAAGGCCGATAACGTAACTGCGTCCGCCCATGCCGTTCATGATTTCCGGTAGAGAGAGGTCCGCTAGCGGGCCAAAATCACCACGGAAGTAGCCATCGGAAATCAACTTCAGGTCTGCAACGATCTCTGGAGGCAATGAGGCGATTGGATGGCCAGGATAAGGCGCATAAGCAGCAACTCCGGTCGGCAGGGTGCCGTCGATCGGATGGACTACACCTGAAGTGGACGGGGCCGAAGAATTGTCACCCGACTTTGATGGAACCAAGATTTGGTCGATATCGTCGGCAGCGCGCCCAACAAGAAAGCAGCCAACGAGCAAGAAGAGAACCAGGAAGGCGAATGCTTGTTTCATAGAGGTATCTCCATGTTTAGAGCGTGCGCTACCGGAAAGGCAAGAGCTCGCCGAGTCCTAAGAGCTTATTTTAGTGAACAGTTACGGAGAAGGGTGGAATCGCGAATGATGCGGGCAAATCTGGCAAAAGATTTGCCCGGGCGTAATTACCCTGGGGACTGGAGGGTGCCAGTTGCATGCAATCCACGCAGTACCACGTGGTCGATGTGTGAGCTTTTACAAAGAGAAAGGAACCTTCCAAGTGGGTTTCGTGCTCGGCCGTAATGTCCACCACAGTCGGAACCAAAATGTAATCATTGGCCGGAGACGAATAGAGTAACGCCGAGTTATGGAACGCAATCGAGGCGGAGTGAACAGTAGTTGCCAACTTCTCAAAGTAGAGCGTGAGCTGGGCTCGTCCGCCACTTAAGGCGAGCGCCTTCGGCAGGGCGAGATCGAGCATATCCGCAAACTTCTTCTCCTTATAAATATCCATCAACTTCTGCATGGCTTGCTGGACGCCCTGCGGCAGCTCGGAAATGGGAACTTCCTTAGGAGGTTCTGCGACCGCCGAATTATGCCTGATTTCCGGAACCAGAATGGAATCGATGTTCAGGGGATCAGGCTTTTGCGCCAGACACTCCGCTGAGTCGGCCACGATAAATGCCGAGAGCACGACGGTGGGGAGCGTCATGCGCATGAGAAAGGGCGGGAGCGATTTGTTTACGCGATCGAGAGACTGACCACGATATAGCTCAGCAGAAACATCGAAAGAAGCATCAGAGAGATTTTCATGTGTGGAAGGGAGGTTATTTCTTATTAAAGAAGGACTTCGGCATGGTAAACGAATCAGGCAAATCTGAAAGGTTTTTAGTGCGATACCCAGCTAACTTTTCTCCGGGCGCCATCTGCGTACAATCCAAATAAAACCACTTGGAATCCGAATGGTTTTTAATGAAAAGTGAATTTGTCGTCAGGGTCAGAGAGTTCGGCCCGGTGAAATCGATTTCAGTAGGAATAAAAACGAAATCACGTTGTTCGGAGATGTAGGCGTGCGCGATTTCCGAGAATGAAATCGTGATCGAAGTGAAGTGCTTGGACGCTTCCGTCATCTCGTTCACGGCGCCCTTATTGTCCTTGCCCTCGAACGCGATTTCGTCCGGCTGCGTGAGATCGACGATAACCTGGAAATTCTTGTCATGATGCGCTTGAACGAGCGTCTGCAGTTCGTCCTGGAGATCTTTAGGCAAGCTCGTAACCGGCTCTTCCTTAAAGCTGGAAGGGAAGTCGCTGGAAGCATCGGCAGTCGGGTTGGTGGTGGAAGTATCTGCGGCGGCACCCATCTGATTCATTTCCACAATCGTGCCATTCACCTTTTGAATGGGGCGTGAGATTTTTATGAGCGAAAGAAGGTCTTTAATCGTGTCCTTCATGACCACAGACGAGACCGTCGGCACGTTGATCGTGGAGCAATCCATGAAATACCAGTTATTATCCCCATGCGCTTTTCTAAAGATAAAGGTCGTTTCGATTTCCACGGTCACAGGTGCCCCTCGGATCGTTCCTTTAAAAGTGGTCGGGGAAACGACGTAATCAAACGATTCAGCTGAAATCATCTTGGAGCTTTGGCCGAAAGAGATTTCCAGCGATTTAAAAGGAGCCAGAGATTTGTTCAATTCTGCGTTAATCTCGCCATCGGGAAACTTCTTCGTCAATTCCGGCAGTGCGGCCGCCATCAAGGAATTGAAATTGCGCGTCTGGTAGGCCGTTGAAATGGTCTCCATGTCCTTAAGAACACCAGCAGGGAGGTCGGTGGTCGGGACAATTTTAGCGCCGGATGAATCTGAGGACGAAGGCGCGCTTGGCTTTGCTGGCACCAGAATGCTGTCGATGCCCATGTCATCGGGCTTGGAAGTGGGTGATTGAGCAAGAGCTAAACTCGTGTAGGTTAGACCCAAGCAGAAGAGAGTGAGATAGCGGAACATGTGCACATAGGGTGCACGCTCCCTAGTGGTGCACAAGTCTAAAGTGGCGAAGTGGCTCGTTCAGGTTAGTATAACGGACTGACCTATGCTCGAGCTTCAAATCAGAACGAAATGGATGGTCTGGGGTGGGATCGCGCTGATGGCGAGCCTCGGTTTCTTGTGGGCAGACGATACCGAATGGAGCCGCGCGGAGCAACCGCGAGCTTGGGCGTTTCCTCGCGATCACGGAGCGCACCCCGATTTCAAAACAGAATGGTGGTACTTCACGGGGAACTTGAAAGAGACGGGCACCGAGCGACGATTCGCGTTTGAGCTGGCGCTGTTTCGCCAAGGGGTGCAGTTCCTCCCGGTGCAAAAACGGAGCAAATGGGCGGTGCGCGATCTTTTCATGGGGAACTTCGCCATCAGCGATATCGCCGAGAGCGTGTTTTACCCGTACGAGAGTCTGCGACGCGGCGAGATCGGTGGCCATGCTTCTGAAGGGGGAATGGACACAGCGGTGGGCAATTGGGGTGTGAAAGCCGAGGGCACGAGCGAGACGTATCATGTGTGGGCCGACGCCGAAGGGCAAGCGATCGACTTGAAGATGACGCCGCTGAAACCGCTTATTTTTGA
Source organism: uncultured Verrucomicrobiae bacterium (assembly GCA_963743595.1). Classification (GTDB taxonomy): domain Bacteria; phylum Verrucomicrobiota; class Verrucomicrobiia; order Methylacidiphilales; family UBA1321; genus CAVURW01. The sequence goes on along the minus strand of CAVURW010000249.1, from coordinate 4,353 downwards.
GGGCGATAAAGGGTTGAGCTTGAAAGGTGCGCTCCCCGGCGAGGCGTCGTATTACTACTCGTACCCGCGCCTGAAAACGGAGGGGACGGTGGTGGTAAATGGCGTAAAACATTCAATTACAGGCACTTCGTGGTTTGATCACGAATTCAGTACCAGTTCACTCGGCCGAAATCAGGTCGGTTGGGATTGGTTCTGTGTTCAGTTAAAAAACGGTGAGGAACTGATGCTCTATGTGATGCGGGATACGGAAGGCGTAATCGATCCGCAATCGCAAGGAACGTGGGTGAAGGCAGACGGAACAACGCAGCGCATTTTACCGGGCGAGTTTCAGGAGGAGGTATTGGGAACGTGGAAGAGCCCAAATAACGGGGCAAATTATTCATGTGGATGGAAAATACATTTGTCTAAGCTAAATATTTTGCTAACGGTACAACCTACGATGTACGGACAAGAGTTGAGCTTTGGCGGGTTAAATAACGCCTATTGGGAAGGTGCCTGTGATATAAAGGGAACCGAGAATGGTGCAGCAGTGGAGGGTGTGGGGTACACGGAACTGACCGGCTACGCCCAGGCTCTCGGTAAGGAATTACGATGAATAGCACCACGCAAATCACGACGACAGCGACTCCAATCGTCCTTAAGGTCGAAGGCCTGACGATTGAACGGGATCAAATGATCTTGGATAAGGTCGATTGGGAAGTCACGGCAGGCCAGCATTGGGTGATTTTGGGAGCAAACGGCAGCGGAAAGACCTCGGTGCTGAATGCGTTGACGGGCTACATGACACCGACGGCCGGCTTGGTGCAAGTGGGTGAAGCGAAATACGGACGGGCCGATTGGTCGCAAGTGCGGAAGAACATTGGGCTTGTCAGCTCGAGCTTGGCCCAACAGATCGAGCCGCTGCAAACTGCCCGTGACGTGATTCTCTCCGGTCCGCAGGCGCATATCAATTACTGGGAAAACGAGACCGAAGACGAGGGCGATTGGGCGGATCGCGTGCTGAGGCGCATCAAAGCCAAGCACTTGGCCAACCGCAATTGGTGCCAGCTCTCGCAGGGCGAACGTCAGCGGGTTCTCATCGGGCGCGCGCTGGCAGCGGTGCCGAAGCTGCTGTTTCTCGACGAGCCTTGCGCTGGATTGGACCCTGTGGCGCGGGAAGACTTTCTCACGTTTCTGGGCGATTTTGCCCATCGCCATAAGGGACCCAGCCTAGTACTCATCACGCATCACGTGGAAGAAATTCTCCCGATTTTCACCCACATCATTATGATGAAAAACGGGAAGGTTCTTGTCTCCGGCAAGAAGGAGGATGTTCTGAACTCGCGTAACCTCAGCGAGACCTTCGGCGTGCCGCTTGTTCTGCGTAAGGTGATTCGGGGTGGGAAGCCCCGGTTTCAACTGGACGTCGGCGATGAACGCCGGATTTCGTTCGTCCGCGCTCGCGTTCCGGTGCGGTCGACTGCGCCGGCAAAGGGGTAAATATTGGTAGGCAAAGTGCTTTACAGGACGCCCGTCCTGAACTACCACTTAGCGTTCACAATTTAACCTTAACCCGACCCCATTACATTGAGCACCCCGGCTACCCCTTCTCCCTATACTCGTGCGAATCCCTTTAAAGCGCACGTCTCTGCGAATCAACTTCTCACAGGCGCGGGCTCGAACAAAGAGACGCGCCATATCGTCATCAACTTGGGCGAGAGTGGCATTAAATACGAGCCGGGCGATTCCCTGGGTGTTGTTCCCAGGAACTTTCCCGCTGTCGTGGATGAGTTCCTGAGCAAGCTCTCGATTGATCCGGCCAGCCCGGTCGCTGCTCAAGGCGGCGCACCGATTCGTCAGGTGCTGATTGATGGCTACATCCTCAATCGCGTGAGCCAGAAGTTTGTGAAGGCTGTGCTCGAGAAATTGCCCGAGGGCGAGAAGAAGACCGCTTTAGCGGCGATCGTCGCTAACAAAGAGGCGATGGACGATTACATTTTCACCCGTGATTACACCGACGTGCTGAACGACTATCCCGTCGCATTCACCTTGGACGAAGTGCTCGCCAACGTGAACAAAATCATGCCCCGGCTCTACTCGATTGCCTCCTCAAATGCGGCGCATCCCGGCGAAGTCCATCTGACCGTAGCCGTGGTGAAGTACGAGACGCACGGTCGCCAGAAGCTTGGCTTGGCGTCCGGTTATCTGGGCCAGGGCGTGGAGCTAAACACGGAACCGGTGCCCGTTTACGTGCAGCCGACCAAGCATTTCCACATGCCTCCGGACGATAAGGACATGATCATGGTTGGGCCAGGCACGGGCATCGCGCCGTTCCGCGCATTCCTGGAACAACGCGCACTCGATGGCGCGACTGGTAAGAACTGGCTCTTCTTTGGAGACCAAAAACGCTCCACCGATTTCCTCTACGAAAGCGAATTCGTCACATGGCAAGAGAAAGGGCTATTGACCCGTCTCGATACGGCTTTCTCTCGTGATCAAGCGCACAAGATTTATGTGCAAGATCGGATGAAAGAAAGCGGTGCTGAAATGTGGAAATGGTTCCAAAACGGTGCCTATTTCTACGTCTGCGGCGACGCCAAGCGCATGGCCAAAGACGTTCATCAAACGCTGATCGATATCGCCCAGGAACATGGTGGGATGACTCCGGAAGCAGCAAAGGAATACATCGAAGTCACCCTCTCCAAGACAGAGAAACGTTACCTGAAAGACGTGTATTGATTCGGCTCGTGCGACGCCTCGTCACGGGCGTTGGGCCTTGCGTTTCTACTTTCGACCGTCTACATCAGAGAGGACAATTATGAATTATCAATCGGTTCGGTTTTTATTGGGGATTTTGACAGTTGGCTTGTTATCGGGGTTAACAGGATGCGTAAGCACAGGCGGCAGCGGCGGCTCAGGTGCCTCCTACCACGTTACGGCCTACGCACCGATGAACCCGAACGATGTCGTCGTGAAAGTCTCGCTCAGCAAGCAGAACGTCTATGTGATGGAAGGCAGCAAGTGCCTCATGGCCACGGGCACCTGTGTCGGTAAACCCGGTTACGCGACTCCTACCGGCCATTTCAGCGTTATTAGCAAGATCCCGGATCACCGCTCGTCCACTTACGGTTACTGGGTCAATGGCGATCAAGCCAAGCCCGGCCCCTCTGCGGTTTGCCCTGGTGCGGGCTGGCATTACATCGGTTACCCGATGGCCTACTGGATCGAGTTCACGCCGAGCTACGGGTTCCATGAAGGACCGATCTGGCCCTATCCCCGCTCTCATGGTTGCTTGCACATCCACGAAGCCGCTTCAGCAAAATTGTACGAATACGTCCATCTCGGCACGCCCGTCATTATCGCGGATAACCTTCCTGAAGATGAGCAATTCGGTTCCATGGTCTCTCGTCCCACCGACTATGCCGATCCTGATCCCGCTCCTAGCTTCATGATCACGCGCGCTTTCTTCGACAAACCGCGCGATACGCAATTGCTGCCTCAGCAGTAATCGGCCTCAGGCGTGCTCGATGAAAGAGGCGCGTGTATTTGAAGTCGATGAAGCGTGGGATTTCGCACGGGGAGCGCCGGGCGCTTCCTCCTTCGTTGATGTCCGTGACGAAGCCAAGGCTCTGCGCTTCATCACCAGCCGAAGTGCGATTGACGGGTTTCGTGCGAAATACGGCCCGGAACTCCGGCCGTACACGCTCAGCGGCTCGGGCGATTTTCATCATTTGAGCGCGGTCTGGATCTCTCAGTTCGTCGAGCCGTTTACCCTGATCTCATTCGATAACCATCCCGATTGGGACATACGCCCGCCTCAGTGGTCGTGTGGTGCGTGGATCAATCGCGCTTTGGAAAACCCACTCGTTCAGCAGGTTCAGGTATGGGGTTGCGGAAGTTTTGAGTGTCTGTTTCCGTGGCGAATTCTGGGCAATCGCTGGGCGTGTCGAGACGGGCGTCTGGAAGTTTACCCCTGGAGACAGGCGAAAAAGCATTACCCGGATTGGTTGAGACCGATTGAACCGGAGACTTGGTGGGAGACGTTTACCAAACGAGTGGCGGAATTGGTAGGCAAACGGGTTTACCTCACGCTCGATCTCGATGTTCTGAGGAGCGAGGATGCGGCGACGAATTGGGAGCCCGGACGAATGCGGCGTGAAGATTTATTGCGGGTGGTGGCGTTGTTGAAAGAAAGAGCTGTGGTCATCGGTGGCGATATTTGTGGTGGTTATTCCGCTGGAGCGGATGGTTCTGGCGGTGCGTATGCGACAACTTTCCAGCGATTGGCCGCCGGTTTCGATCATCCCAAACAGGAGCTTTTTAGCGCGGAGCAACTGCGTGAGCGGAATAATTGGATCGTCCAGGAGCTCTGGC
>CAVURW010000248.1:0-36688 GCA_963743595.1 uncultured Verrucomicrobiae bacterium | reverse complement strand
GTTATCTTTATGTACATCTTCAACTTCAAGTATCGTATTGCTACTTTTTCATCACTCCAATCCCAAGCATCAATGATGCTAAGGATGACCTTATTCGAAATGGTTTCAATTCCTATCGCATCGATAGTTGTTTCATTTTCGAGAGGCATAACGGAATCACATCACCTCAGCTCGTCTTCTTCTTCCGCTTCGGGATGGTGCTCGGTCCGTGCGTTGCAGTTGGTTTTGGCGACGGACTTGGCGTGCTCACTGAATTGGTTGCGATGGCGTTGGTGGAGATTGGTGCGGTGGTATTTGTGGAGGTCACTGTACTCGCGACGCCATTGGTCGGGGTTGTTGAGATTGAATTGGTCTCTACGCTGTTGGTTGCAGGCAGGGTGACGTTGTCGTCGCCGGGTTGCGGTTTCACGAGCGCTACAAATTCAGGGAAACGCAAGAGACCGCTTAAGCGGGGGTCGAGCCGTGCTGAAGCGCGCGCTTCCGCACCGCCCAGGTCAATGGAGCGTGCAATATCTTGGATGGCACCCCGCAAGTCGCCTTCTTGAACTTCATACGTGGCGATCGCGTAGGGAATGTGCGCGTCCTTAGGTTCCAGTTCTTGTCGAACGCGCATGAAGGTTACTGCGGCATCTGGGCGACGGACGATCTCACCAAAATAATGCATCACATCACCTTCGTCTAGCTTCTCCCACTTGCCTGCTCGAGCCGATCTCTGTAGCGCCGTTTTCATCCCTTCAAAATTACCTTCAGACTCTAACACTTTCGCTAGGCGCAGGAGGGCAAATTGATCATCCGGACTCTTATCAATCGCTTGACGCAAATCCTTTTCCTGGCCACTGAGATCGCGTTGTTTTTGGTAGAACTTACGGTCAGACTCGAACGAATCATTGCGCGGATCATTGGCTTGCGCCTCATCCAGGAGCTTCATGATGTCGTCATATCGGGCTTGGCTCAAATATAATGCCATTAAATCTTGGATCGGCTCGAAATTATAGGGGCAAAGAAGAATGGATAGCTTCTCATAAAACTCTTCCTCTTTTACCATCCCTCGTGTCTGACACCACCGACCACGATTCATCACTAAAACGGAATTCCAATGACGGGCATCCGTATCGACAAGAAACTTCGGATCACCCAATAAATGCCCGGCATAGTTCAACCAAAAGGCCTTATCCTTCTCCATAACGTCATCGGGAATTTTATCCAGTGGTTTCGGGTTGAGTCGAAAGATCAAGCCATCCGGAATCATGTAAGGCTGCATCCAATCAATGGGGATACTCTGCTCGACATAAAACGTCCGGTCGGGATTATGATCAAATATATATTTGGCCACGTCACCATTTACCTCAAATACCTTATCCTGAGCGGAGGTGGGACTCGCGTAGTTTCTATAGTAGTTCGACCACATTTTCTCCACATCATCGTAAGTCGCCAGGTGCAAGGTCTCCGTGGGATAACAAGTATCTCGCCCCAACCATTTCTCGAAAGGCGTCAGCGACTTCGGCTTAAATCGCGCATCATATTGATCTAAAATGTAGTCTGTGTATTGCTCGTCACACAAAGCATTTTGCGTAATCACAAACACATCTCTACGATCAAAATCCGGGTCACGTTTCCACATTTTATCCTGCTGACTCTCCACAAAAGCCATGTAGGTGGGAACGAAGCGTCCAGGGTCATTGCCGCCGAAATAGACCGCGTTTTTAGGCAATGGCTTCAGAATATCATAGCCATACTGCCACCCAAACCAGTGATCCGCTTGATTACAGTCATCAAAATTGTTCCAGAGCGGAACTAAGGTGATAAACAGCATAGCTGGACCGAAATAACGCCCATAGTCGCGGATCAAAATGGGATCTGATATCTCATACAAGAACACGACGCCCGACAAAGCACCATACCCCAAGAAAATAATCAAAATGCAATGCGATTGCAGGAAAAATACCTTATAGTTTAGATTCGACAATTGATCGAAATTTTGTGGCGGCTCGATGATGTGCAACATGAACCCTAAGGTGAACATGGCAACCAGGAGAAAGAGCGTCCAGGCCAATTGACTTCGATCCAATCGAGAAACAAAGATCAGAAACACCAATGGAATGAATATGAGCGGAACAGAAAAATTATCGTCAAGATCTTCACAATAATATTGAAACGTCTTCATAAGACGCGAGAAATAGTGGGGATGCCCGATTAATGTGTCTTGATTATCTGATTTATCATAAACACCGAGATGCACACCTAATGTGTTTTTAAGCAAATTTGGCAAACTCATCGGATATTGCTGACGTGTCACTTCATAGTAAAATCCACCCTGAGTGGCCACGTGACCCCAGTTCATCGGTGGATTGGTTTCGGAAGCCAGCATCTCGTAGTAGTAGGGAACCAAGCCCAGCCATCCGGCCAGAAACATCCCCTGCACCATGCGCCAATTCAGTGTCGAAGAGTAGAGAAGGCCGATTGCGGTCATCGCTAGAAGCAACATCGGGATCGAGCTCTCGCTCAACTGCGCCCAACCCCGTGTCGCGTAATTCCCCCAGACCCAAGGGTGATCGGTAGAAAACGCGTAGCGAACTTGATACGGGGAATTTACAGGATCCCAACTGTAGTTCGCGTACAAGAACAGCGCCAAAGTCACACCAGCACCCGTAAGCACTTTCGTAATGGAAAACTTCCTCATGAAGACGATGGAGAGAAGCAGTGTACTACCCAGTATGATCCGAGCCATCATTTCGCAGACCGTGTGCAAACTCTTCGTCTTAACCAATCCGACCCGATCCGGGGCAACGTCATCATGAGACAACCAACTCAGGAAAGTCAGAATCGAGAGGCTAAAGAGACAGACCGCGATGAACATCGAGTAAAACTCGCTTGAAGGCTGCTTTTTAAACAAAGAAAGTAAAAACGAAGCGCCCAACAACGCGGGGATCATCTGAATCAAGGTATGGTGATTCGTTAATCCGAGCCCAAAAACGCCCACGCACACGATTAATCGCATGGTGTCGCTGGGCTTGAGCATCCACCGATAGAACGTCAGCAAAACCAGATTCACGAACAGCGCATTGAGCGAGTACACTTCCGTGATGGTCGACTGACTCCACATCACGTCACTGAAACCCAGTGTCAGAGTGGCCAACATGGCGCAGTAAACCGCGTAGGGACGCAGGGTGGCTTGACGTTCCGTGATGACCCACCGCTGAAGGAACCATCTGCCGGAATGAGAAATCAACAGGCACAGAACCGCGTTTGCCGCGGCACCAAAGCAGGCCGACTCCAAGTTGACACGCCACGCCAAGTTCCCAAACGGAATCAGACGGGTGAACAGAAACCCGGTCAGTGCGAAGAGCGGATAACCAGGCGCATGGGGAACGCCGAACGTCGCGGCACCGGTGATCAATTCGCCGGAATCTTCCAAGGTCACATTCGGTGCCAACGTCGCGATGTAGAGGCTCAGAGTAATCAAAAAGACCAAGCCAGCACCGATGAAATCCCAGCGCTCAAACCGTTCCGGCAACGCGTCCGGATAGGTCTTTACAATAGCCTTGCTCGATAATGTCGTCATAATGGCGATTCTGGTTTGGCGCGCGGTCGAAAAAGCCCCCGCATGCCCAGCCAAGGTACCCTCCATACGGCCTCGCGGACAATCTTGCCAGTTATTTTCGACATCCCCGCCTGTCTTCCTCCAAAAATAATGGGGACTTCCTCAATACGATAGCCAGCCCTCCAGACCAGCCAATTCATTTCGATTTGAAATGCGTAGCCTTCGGACTTGGCAGTGGCGAAGTCTATTTTCCTTAAAACATCGGGCCGAAAAGCTTTGAATCCGCCGGTGGGATCGCTGAGCGGCATCCCGGTCAGCACGCGCACGTAGACAGCCGCAAATCGGCTTAGCATCAGGCGATCCATCGACCAACGCTCGATTCCCCCACCCTTGGCATATCGTGTGCCGACCGAAACATCAGCCCGATCCAGCGTCGTCAACATCGCGGGAATGGTGGCGGGATCGTGAGATAAATCGGCATCCAATTGAACAATCGCGCTGATCCCCTCATTCTCTTGCAAATCAAGCGCCCAGCGAAATCCGTCCCGATACGCAGAACCCAGCCCCATCTTCCCCGGCCGCTCCAGAATGAAAAGCCGCTTCTCGTACTCCCCATGCTCCGCCACCCAACCCGGCGTGCCATCACCCGAAAAATCGTCCACCACCAGAATGGAACTCTCCGGAACCGCCTTCCAGACACGCTCTGTAAAATGGGGCAGATTGTCCCGTTCTCGAAACGTGGGGACCACGATCAACGGTCGACGCCCCGCAGCATTCTCCATCTCAAATCAGCTCCGATATCGACCCGTAATTGGGATCGAACAACCGTTTATAGCTCCGCACCGCGTAGGCGTCGGTCATCCCACTCACATAATCGCACACCAGCCGCGCGCGCAAGGCGGCATCGCTTGAAGCGAGAATCTGCCGATGTACGGAGGTCGGCAGGAGCATCATCTCTTTGCCATTGCCCAGGTAATTGTCAAAAAGCGCTCCGCCTAGAGATTGAAGTAAGTGCGTTCCCTTAAACTCAATTTGGCGCAAGGCACTGCTGCCATAAACGAGGTCCGAACAGAGACGCTTATGCAGCGCGATCCGCTTTTCAGCATTCCCCGCCACGGCCAATCTCCACGCGTGACGTTGACTCAGATTTGCGACCGGTCCCTTCACGCGCTCCGCCCCCACGCTCTGAATCAAGTCACCCACCACACGGCTAATTCGCGGCACGATTCGATTGATTCGCACCATCTCCACCAGAGCAGAAAAATGCGATCGCACATCGCTATCCAACTCATTTTCAGCACCCCATTGCACCATGCGATCCGTGGTAATGAACCGCGCCTGCGCGCCATCAACTAAATCGAAACAGGAGTAGGCGATGTCATCGGCCAAGTCCATGATTTGGCACTCCAGGCTCTTCACCTTGTTGGGTTCGTCACCCAAATCATTCGTTCCGTAGCAGAACACGAGCAGATCTTCCTGGTCATCGTAGAGGAAGTGATTATCACTGGCGCCTCGATCTTTATAGAGACGCTTGTACTTCAAAATACCATCCAGGAGCGCTCGGCTGGGGCTCATCCCGCCGCGCTGCGTCGTCCGGCTGTAGACGGTGCGCGTGAGCATACGAACGGACTGCGCGTTGCCTTCAAAACCGCCGTACGGACTCATCATCTTGTTCAAAATGCGCTCGCCGTTGTGACCGAATGGAGGATGACCGATGTCATGCGCCAGGCAGACCGCTTCGATCAAATCAGCGTCCAACTCGATCTCGGGATGCAGGCGACGCAACCAAACGGCGATCGATTTGGCAATGTTCGCCACTTCCAGCGAATGTGTCAGCCGAGTGCGGTAAAAATCGTACTCGCCCGATTGAAAAACCTGTGTCTTCGATTGCAACCGCCGAAAGGAAGGCGTGAACAAAACCCGGTCGCGATCTTGATGAAAAACGGATCGAAAATCCATCGTCCGCGCAGGATTAAACGCATCATGCAAACATTCGCGGTCAAAATCACTGTAGAATGTTCCCATGGGCTCAACATAAAGTCCCTCCATGAGAATGCCAAGAAGAGACGCGACTGAAAATGTACATTTATGTGGACTCTCCCCAGTGTACGGTCGGGAATTACCTGCACTCAGACTTGGCGTTTACGTAAAAATGCTCCATAGTGAAGGGTCTGCATGAGTTACATCCCTCGCATCGCTAAAGTCTACCCCTCTAAGGCATTCACTAATGAGGAAATCCGACGTTACGGTCGGCACCTCATCATGCCGGAAGTCACTCTGGACGGCCAACGCAAGCTGAAAGCCGCCCGCGTTCTCGTCATCGGCACGGGAGGGCTCGGTGCGCCCATTCTGATGTATCTCGCAGCTGCGGGTGTTGGGCACATCGGGATTGTCGATTTCGATACCGTGGATCTCTCGAATCTCCACCGCCAAGTCATTCACGCCACCGGAAGTGTCGGCAAGCCCAAGGCGCAATCGGCTCGCGACATGATCAATCAGATCAACCCGAACGTCGACCTGGCGCTCTATGAAGTTGCGATCAACTCGGAGAATGCGCTCTCCATGATGGAATCGTACGATGTGATCATCGACGGCACCGATAATTTCCCAACCCGCTATCTAGTCAACGACGCCTGCGTGCTGCTGGGTAAACCGAATGTCTTCGGATCGATCTTCCGGTTCGATGGGCAGGTCTCCGTTTTTTGGCCTGCTACGACCCTCGGCAAATGCCCGTGCTATCGCTGTTTATTCCCCGAACCACCGCAACCGGGCGAAGTACCGAGCTGCGCAGAAGGCGGAGTCCTTGGCGTGCTGCCCGGCGTTATTGGGACTATTCAAGCCACCGAGGCTGTGAAGCTGATCATCGGGAATGGAAACCCGCTGGTGGGTCGACTGTTGCTTTACGATGCTCTCAAAATGAAGTTTCGCGAGCTGAATATACGGCCCGATCCCAAGTGCCCCATTTGCAGCTCGGAAGCGACGATTAAGGAACTCATCGATTACCAGGTTTTCTGCGGACTCGCTCCGCATCAGAAAAAAGCGGTCTATGTTGAAGAAATTGAAGTCGATGAAGTGCAAGACGCGCTCAAGTCTGGTAAAATCCCGAGTCAAATCGACCTACTCGATATCCGTGAAAAGTTCGAAGCCGACATCGCCAAACTCCCCCACTCGAAGCTCTTCCCCCTGGCTGAGTTCAGCGGGAAAATGCATGAGTTGGATAGCGCCCGAGAGATCTGGCTTTACTGTAAAGACGGTGCGCGGAGTGCCAAGGCGTGGAAGCTTCTCTACGATGCAGGCTTTCGAAAAATCAAAAACATTGCCGGTGGAATTGACGCTTGGAGCGATGAAATCGACCCGACCACTCCTCGCTATTAACCCTCGAAACGCCAACCCTCAGCCTCTCCCGCAGACGGAAGAGGACGTGGAAGGCAAGTTAAAGGAGGCTTTCTCCCGAGGCTGGAGCGTTATCGTGTGGAATGATCCGGTAAACTTGATGGATTACGTGGTCTTTGTGTTTAAAACAGTGCTCAAAATGGATGATAACAAGGCCCGCACCCACATGCTGGAGGTGCATCAGCAGGGCAAGAGCATTGTCGCTCAGGAGACCAAGGAGAAGGCAGAGCTGCTGGTCCATCGCCTACGCGGGTTTGGCCTCAACGCCACCATGGAGCAGGAATCGTGACAAGTGAACTTCTCCCGGACGGCGGTATCCGCATTGCATTCGCTGAGGATGAAACAGGGCTCATGGAGCTGGCGTTTTTACAGCTTGTCGCGGCCTACACTCTCAAAACCGAGGGTCGGCCCTCTCAGGCCTACTGGGATGGAATGATTTCCAAAACTAAACCGGATCAGGAGAATGGGTTGGACGAAGCGCAGGAAATGCTTCAGGAGGCACGGGCCGAGTTGAAATCCGAGCGGGCAGCACTCGCCAAGACGTGGTTGAGTCAGTTCCAGGCTGCGAATCGAGCGCCTTTCATCTTAGAGCTGAAGCCGGCCGAACGCGATGAACTGGTTGCGATGATCAATGATCGCCGACTGATTGTCGCCATGGAAGCGGAGCTGTCGGAGGGCGATATCGAGGGCGAAAACGAGAACCTTTCGCCGTTTAAACAGGCTGCCGTTCGAGAGATCGAGATGTTCGGCAATCTGATCATGGCGATCATTGGGCCGTCGCTTCTGCAAGAGTAAGCAACGGTTTCAGGTGCTGGGGAGAGCAGTCTGGTTAGACCTTCATCGTGCTGCTTTGCGCGGCACTGGCTTTGTTGCTGCAGAGATCGACAAAAAGGTGAGGATGACTTTCGGGAGTCGGCGGACCTACATGCTCGTGGTCATCTGCGTGCTGCTCCGTGTGGGTCCCGAGCGCTGCGGTATGGACCTCGGCGTGTTCAGCACCAGGGACCGTGTGAGTGTGGTCATGGGCCGCTTCGTGCTCTTCATGCAGCCCAGGTGAATGGGGCATCCGCTCGTTCGTGGCGTAAACCTCATGAACTTCTTGACCGCCTTCATGATGGCCGCCGTGGTGGCCGCCCCCGTGGTGAGCGCCATGACCTTGGCCGTGAGAATCACCATCTTGCGAATCTCCATCGCCTGCGTCGCCTCGGCCCTGGCCGTCCGATTCATTACCTTGATCCTGGCCCTGCGTCTGATCGTCTGTCTGTTGGTGGCGACCCCGTTTAGGCCGGTTCCACCAATGCTCTGCGGCGAATGATTCAGAAAACTGCTCCTGCTTGGCCGCAAAAAGGTCTTTGATCGCGTGGACCCGTTCTTCTTGGGTCGTTGCGCCAGCGGTGGCGAGGCGAATGTCGGCACCAACCAGGTTGATATTGAGATGCTGCTCCATAAGATTACGAATATGTAATGTAGAATATTTCTGAAGTCAACCTGAATCTCTCGGCAACTTTTGCCTCCGCAGATCAACTCGCGAAACCGTAGAACAGAAGAAATCTGAAGTCAATCAAAACTTACATCTAGAAGCAGCTTCTCTCGCCAAGACCTACGCCTTGATATCCTCTTTCCCCGTCCCGCTCAGCCATAAATAACAGCAGAGCGCCGTCAACTGCGCGCAGCCAAACGCGATCTTAACACTGTACGGCAGCACAGGTTCATGGTACTGCGAGAAAAACGCCTCTGTAATGCCCGCCCACACCAACAGCATGGCAAAACCGAGTGCCAGAGTCATCACGTCATCACGGCAATCGTGGAGCCGCGCCCCGAGAGAGCGCTTACTGCGCGATCCAATCAGCGCTGCCGCCAGGATAAAAGCGGCTTGTCCAGCGATCAAAATACTCGGAATTTCAATCGAACCGTGGGGGAGCAGCCAGCCGATGAGAAACAGCGTCTCATTCGCATGCACATAATCGTAGCAAACGGCCCCGAGTATAAACCCGTTGTAGAACAGCTCCACGGCACTACCAATTCCCCACGTCATTCCCATGGCTAAGACCATAAAACCCACCTGGATATTATGGGTGATCAATTCCCCGGCAAAGGTCGCTTTTATTCCTTCCAAGTGCCGGCCGGCCAATTGATTCTCACGGGCCACTCGTTCCGTGGGGTTTTCCTGAGCCATCTCAGGTAACAACTCTCCCTTCGTATCGGGGGCAAAAGCCAGCGTTAAAATGCCGACAACAACGCCTACGACTGTGGCCAGACACGAGAGCGCAAACGGACGCCAATGCTTGCGAAACGTGCGTGGAAATGTCTTCAGAACAAAACGGCGCACATTATGAGTCCGACGCTCCCGCACTTCGTGAATCTCACCATAAGCGCGAGCAACTAGTCCCTCTAAATACCCCGTGATCTCCGGTGCAGAAGCAAATGTCGAAACGCGAATTAGGTCTGAAGCGGTGCGCTCATAGAGATAGTGCAAGCGCTTGGCTTCTTCTAGAGACAGGCTGGCGAAATTGTCGCCCTCCACCTTATTCAGGAGCCCAGCCAACTCGTCCCAGTAGGGCTGCTCTGAATTGATAAAGTTGCCCAGGTTAATGATCATATGAGTTGTCGTTGCTTCACTCGAAGATACTCGGTTGTGAGCCTTGCGCTAAACTGCTCATTCGTCGCTTGAACCAGGGTGACGCCGCTCCGCTTCAGTTGCAACGAGAGTTGCCGCAGATCTTGCCACGCCATGTGCTGCGCCAGACTTCCGTAGATTTCCTCGACTCGAGTAATGTCCGGGCTGGCAAAGAGCGGTTTCGTGCCCTTCGGCTGCAACATCAGTGCCAAAACCAGATGTTGCTTTGAGATCAGCTCGACCGCTTGCAAAAAGGATTCCCCAAGCACTGGATCATCCACATCCGTCAAAAAGACCAACAGTGCGCGCCGACGCATCCGGAGCCGGATGGTGGTCATCAGCTCCTGATAATCGGGCGAAACCGGTTGCGGCTCCAATCGATAGAGAGCCTCGCGACACGACCCATAATGCTCCTTCCCATGGCGCGCACGCACGAACGACTGCACCTTATCCGCGAACGTTAGCAGCCCAAATAAATCGCCCTGCTTTTCTGCCGCCAATCCTAAAAAGAGCGCGGCTAAAATGTATCGATCGAGGTGGGTCCCCAGCTCCGGTTGATCTTGGTTGACTAGGCGTCCCGATAACCGCGACGAATCTAGGATCACGTAGACCTCTTGCGTCCGTTCGACCTGGAACACTTTGGTGATCGGTCGACGACGCCGTGCGGTCGCCTTCCAGTGAATACGGTCAAAACTATCCCCCGGCACGTAATCCCGTAGTTTCTCGAAGTCGCGGCCTTGCCCGACCTGCCGGGTGAGCTTCATGCCCAGTTGCGATTGCTTCAAAAAAAGAGCCGCCATTTGCTTGCGCTCGGAAGCTAAATTCGGGTACGCGCGAATTGCCGATTTCTGGATCGTCTCGCCTTGCACGTCCCAAATTCCAAGTGGCGACGTGATCTCATAGCGACAGCCTTGGATTACGAAGAGACCTCGTCGCCTCGGCGTAATTGCATATTCGACCCGCGTCCCCTTCCCCGCTTCACTGGCCTCAATCTCCGTCTCGACATGCTCGGCTTCGCCCTCAATTTCCCTGGGCAAACTGAGCGCGAGGCGAAGTTGAACCTCATCCTCGTTTTCGTTCACGACATTTAAGCCCAACTGGCTTTTCCGCCCGTGAATACAGCGTTCCCCTTCCGGCAACAAAACCTTAACCAAGGCCAACCGGTCGAGCCCTTGCATCGCATCGATGACCACCAGCACCACGAAGACCAGCAATAAAACGCCGAGACCAAACGAAAACATGCCACCTAATTGAACAGCCAAGCCGATCAATGGCACCCCAAGGATCGCGGCTAAGTACAGAAGCAGAGGGCGCGGAACAATCATCTGGGCACGGGAATCGTTTGCACAATTTGGTCCATCACCTCGTTAATCGTCGTTCCTTCGATTTCGTATTCAGGACGCAGAATAATCCGATGCTCCAAAACGGGCTTGAACATCATCCGCACATCGTCCGGACTCACGAAATCGTGACCGTAGACAGCAGCCGCAGCACGACTCGCCAAGATCAAGGACTGCGTGGCACGCGGGCCAGCACCGACTAGAACCGCCTCGTGCGTCCGCGTCGCCCGAACAATATCGAGCATGTAAGACAGCACTTCCTCACGAACCACCAGACCCTGAAGCGCCACGCGCACCTGGTTCAGTTGTTCCTGAGTAATCACCGGACCCACCTGGTTCAGCGAGTTCTCCGGAGAATCTGAGCCGAGCATTCGTTTAGCCAGCAAAAGCTCTGCATCCCGCTCAGGAAACGGCATCTGAATCTTCAGGGCAAAACGATCTTTTTGCGCCTCAGCCAGTGGATAAGTGCCCTCATACTCCACCGGATTTTGAGTAGCAAATACCGTGAAATTAGCGCCCAAATCGTACGTGTGCCGATCAATCGACACGTGGCGCTCCTGCATCGCCTGTAACAGCGCCGATTGCGTCTTGGCAGGTGCACGATTGATTTCGTCCGCGAGCAGAAATGTGGTGAAAATGGGTCCCGGCAAGAGACTGAACTCATTCTGTTGAAGGTTGAAAACACTCGTTCCCGTGATATCCGCAGGCATCAAATCGGGAGTGAACTGAATCCGGGAAAAATCGCAACCCAGCACCCTGGCCAGCGTCCGGACCAGCAATGTTTTCGCGACGCCAGGCACCCCTTCAATGAGACCGTGCTGGCCCATGAGAATGACGATAATCGCGCGATCGATGACCTCTTCCTGACCCACGATGACCTTCCCGACCTCCTGCTTGATTGACTCTAAAACACCTTTAACTTGCTCGATTGTAATTGAAGACATAAATCTATTTCATTCCTCTCCCAGATCCTGGCCTGCCCACAAGCTGAACGAGTCGCTGATACGTGTCGATAACATCTTTTTGATTTGAAACTGGGGCCGTCCGCACCGTCTCCTCCACGGTTTGAATCAAATTTCGGTTCGACCGCGCGCCCCCACTGAGCGAGCGCTCCCATTCTTTCACACAGGCATCCAGCACTTTGCCCTCCGGCACATTGCGCCGAAGCAGATTCACCAGTCCGCTTCTGGCGTCACGCCCAGCCACGGTATCCTTCAATCCCATCGTCACGGACGTCACGGCATCAGACTGAATCGCCTGGAGCGGCACCATGCTTCTCCAGACAAAGAGCCCGAAAACCAGAAACCCACCCGCGATATACCCTTCCAAACGCAAATCCCACATCACGCTGGTAATAGTAGAGCTCCGTTCATTGCCCAGATGCGTCTCATCGAACATCAATAGCTTTTCTGGACCGAGGAACCATGCCAGAAAGCCTGCCGGTTTCGTGCCGCTAAGCGCTTCGTTAGTGAGGAACGATGAATCGGATAAAAAGATCACATGCCCTTTGCCAACCATCCGATCAATCGCCACCGGCCGACGCGACCGATCCACCGAATAGAGAACGGTCCACTCCTTTTCTAAACGGGCAAAATAGGCAAACGATTTCCACGGCATAAAATGTTCCACGCCGCTCGGGAGCTGCTCGGGATAGGCATCGAAATCAGCTTGCTCCGGAATCTGTTTCGGTTCTCCGTTGTCATCGGTATCTTGAGAAAAGTGTTTCCCGAAATTTGGATCGTAAAAGTCCACTCCAACACCCCAGCGCCCATATAACGTCGGCTTGAAATCCAGTGGCAAGAACGGAAGTCCCTGCTTTTCTCGTTTCTTTTTTAAGCGTGCCTGCGCTTTGACAAAGAGTTCCCTCTGAAATTTATCCTCTACGGACGCGTACTTAGTCTCGTCCTTATCGACTTTTGCACCCTTCGTCTCTTTGTCAGGGCCAGCTTTTTCGGCCGCTTTTCCCTTACCTTTATCCTTTCCAGCATTCTTTGTATCCGAGCTCTCCTTGTCATCGGAATCATCCGGATCGGACGCGTTTTCGTCCTCGTTCTCGCTCCCTCGCACGTCACCCGTACCTGGAATAAACTTTTCACCCGGAATCGTCATCTTGTCCGCCCACGACTGTCCGTCCAAGGCGATCACCACACGCCCTCCCGCTCGCACGTAATCGTCTAATCGATCAATCACGTCATCGGGATATTGCTCAAATGCCCCGGCCGACATGCCCAGGAAGAGAATCGCGTCTGGCTTCTCTTTTAGGGCCCGATAGAGGGGCGTGGTATTCCGCTCCGGCGTTTTATTCAACTCCGAGCACAAATCAAAAACCACCCGGCACCCATCCGGCCCAGGCTGGTAAGTGGAATAGGGCGGGTAGACCTCCCCCTTGGCAAACTCCGACATAAAGAGGTTCGAAATCGCCACAATCGCTAGGAGAATCGCCCCAATACCCATCACGATGAGAACGGAATTACGTCCCAACATGGGCCCTCACGTTCTCATGATTCTTCTCGATTTTATCGATCACGTCAGAAGTGGCCGGGTGAGTTCCGTACCAGGAGGCCTCGAACAGTTCCATCGAATCAGCAAAGTGCGCCACAGGACCTTCCTTTGTCCGCAAACGCTTTCGAAATTCCATTAAATAATCGCGGTTCGACTTACCCCGCCCAATACGAATCCATTCCCGCTGAGCCATTGCGGAGAGCGTCGCTAAATAGAGCGCACGCATCGCCAGACGCAGGTCGCCCCTGGCCTCGAGTTCTCGCGCCATCTTCAGCCACGAATCTTCCGGAAGATCATCGGCTTTCACATCCTCTTTCGTTAAATCGACCGGCACCAGCGGTACAATCGTGGCTTGTGGCAGACTCCGAACCCGCTTACTCCTACGCCAGCGCATGATTGCCACTGCGACGACTGCAGCGGCCGCCACTAGGACCAGGATCATCGCCAGACGGATCCATTCCAACATGGAACTCAAGTCGTTTATTTCGGACGGCTTTATCGTCGGCTCTTGTTCTTCCTTCTTTTTAAACAGCTTGTCGACCCAGTCCCAGAACCCTTTCCATGCTCTATCGAGCGCCTCCAGAAAATTCTGGAGCATGGAAGGCTTCGTATCAACCTTCGCCTGCTTAGCCCGCCATTGATAATCGTTCTCGGCCAGCACTTTATCGAGCGCCTCTTTCGTCTTCTTGCCATCCTCCGTCAATACCACCTTGGCGGGATGTCTCGGTGTATCCTGGCTCGGGTCGTCGGTGTCGTCATCTGCCGACGCAGCACGAGCGGGATTCGCCATGAGAGTTAAGGCGATTACCAGCACGGCTACGCCCACCGACGCCCGACGCTTCACGTGCCGAAGCCCCGCCATGAGATCAACACCGCTCTTGCGCGCTTCCGCGTTAAAACATCGGAGCACGTGGTAGGTCTTATTGATCGGGTTCATTACGAGAAAACAGATCGTCATGACGATCACGGTAAATGTTCCCGAAAACACCTGTTCCGGGCTGTCCGTGAAAACAGTATCGATATTCAAAAAGGTCTTCAACATGTAGGGAACGAAAAACGAAAGCGCCATCAAGTTTGCCCACACGATCAGCATGACGATCGACTGGTACAAGATCGCCAGTGATGTTTTCCCAGGCCACGCAAGCGAAAGCAGGGCCGCCTCTTTATAGACGGAGCGCAGGGTGGAATTGGCACGCGTCCCAACAAGTGAGACGTTGTGATAAAACGAGTTCACCCAGGGAAACGGCACCGTGAGAACCAAGGCGGACGGATAGACGATCCAGAAGGTTGAGGCGTAAACGGTCTGAATTACTGCGATGTTCATCACGCGATAGACGGTCCATGAGTCATCTTCCTCACCGCTCAAGTGGCAGTACATCAGCCTGCAGAAGATCGCCTGGGAAACTTTCATCAAAATGTAAGACGCGGTTAAAAAGAGTGCCTCGGGAGCGATCGTCGAACCATCGAGCGATTTCCGGCAATCATGCCAAAAGTAGATTACACCCACGCAAAACGGCAACGCTCCGAGGTAGTAGATCGCCAGCAGATACTTCGGTAACCGCACAAATAGAGTCACGCTCTCATCGATCAACTCCATGGCACCGGGGCAAAACTGGATCTTGCTAAGGCTCCGCTTAAGGCCACCCGCTCCCGCTGCATCTTGCTGCGGAGGAGGCGTCGCTGCTTGAGACGTCCCTGGAGTGGGCATGGAAAGATCAGGACCTCGGGAGACAAAAGGCGCGTTAGCCGTTTGTCGGGGTGCCTCAACTGCAGGCTTCGGCACAGGCGGCAGTGGGCGCGGTGTCCCCGTCCCGGGTATAGGAGGAAGTGCTCCCGGAATTGGCGGTAACGCCCCCACGCTCATTCGCCGCTCCCTGGATCTTTATTCTCCGCTTGGATCGCTGTAGTCGTGAAAATGTAATTTCCAAACATCGTAAACACTCCGAAGATCATCAGAGCAGCCACGCCCGCTAAGATTAATCGAAAGGCGGCGCCCACCCATGAGTTGCCGCTCTGTTTCTTCGTTGTTAGCTTCTTTAAGCAAGAGGCGCATAAAATCCGGAACTCATGCTCAGTCGTACATTCCCGACAGAAATACTTTCGGCACTCAGGACAACGGGCGGAGGCTTCTCGGTTCGGGTGGTTTAAACAATGCACGTATTATTCCTCTAGATCCCGATCAACTCGGATTCATCAACTGGACTCCGCGACTATTCAAAAATTCCACAAACGCCGGGATTTGTCCATATCGGCACGGCATCGGGATTCTTAAGAGTTGGACAGGTGTGCTGAGGTAACAGGTGCATGAAGCGCCGGAGACAAAATTTGAAATGAAAATGTACAAAAGCGGAATAAGCAGGAGTCCACAAAGAATGCCAACAACGCCATTCCCAGTTGCATACAGATAGAGCATACCTCCTAATACGGCCAGCAAGAGTAAACCCCAACAGATACCCACGGCTTCCTGCCGATAGGATGGGATGGTAACGAGATAGCGAATATCCCGATACGCAATTCGCATGTATTCCTCACTAAACCCTAGATTATCGATCACCAAGAGATGATCGTTTGTCGCGTAAATTCGCCGACGAACACCCCAAGCCACGGTGTACATTCCACTTCCCACTCCCGGGATAGGTGAATAAGTATTTGAAATGTCCATAATAATCAATGATGCAGCCTAGCGACAGAGAGAATAACAAAGATATAAATCCCACAACACAAGACCAAAAGAATCGGACTGAGAAGGCTTAAAAAGATACCCGAAATCATCCAAATACGCCCGCCCCCATCGAGACTCGTTCGTTTACTATAATTTTGATTGGCAATGTATAAGGCCGGTGGTGAGAATAAAATTGCCCCACAGAAAGGATAGAGGGAGAGGAACCCTAAAATGAACACGGCTTTCTCTGGGCAAAACTGGCGATGAATTAGCGGGTCACACTTAGCAACTACCTGCTGCGAGGTCGCACACGTCGGACAAAAATGCTTTCCTCCCACCTCCAGATCGCAAACGGAACAAATTAATCGACCACAATTTTCACAGCCACTAATCGCCTTTCGAGTGACGTGGTTGTAGCAGCTCGCCTCATTTTCAGAACCTGTCAGAGGCTCGGCCAGACGCCCCAGGGGCACCGAGCGGGGGTAGCCCGAAAAGATAACAAAAGAGAGATGACTTTTGCATCGGCTACACTCCAATTCTCCAGACGAACCGCCTACACCTAGGGAGAGGTCTTGCCGACAATGAGGACATGTGATGATCGTGGCCATTTATTTTCTATTATAGACGACTCGTGTATCTGTTAGATAATCGGTCAGAAATCGTTTCTCAGGATCCCAAAAGGCTGTAACCATCGCTAAATTACACGAAAACGTCATCAGAATGTTGGTACATGCCACACAAAATGCTAAACCTGGCTTGACTCGCTCACCGGTATTGCCACGAACCATCTTTGTTCCACACATGAGCTGCCCTACCGTTCCATCCCAAAAGAGCAGGCAGACAAATATATAGGCAAGATGAACAAGTTGCCCGAGAGCCGAAATGGCAAGGCTCATGCCTAAATTAACAAAAGGATCTAGTTTATTTGAGATATTAAAATATTCATACGTTCCATTTACCGGCAACAACACTACGGAAACGAGCATTAAATCCAGATACAATGATAAGAACCGAGTAATCACACCGGCATACTCCATGTGAGGCCGTATCGCCCCTTCAATGACTTTTTGAATAAAGAGCGGCTTACACTCTCCGCACACCTTGAGTCCCTCGTAAACGAGCAAGTCTTCCTGCGAAAACGAGCGCCCGCACTCGCAGCAACTGAAATTCAAGAACTCCAGACCCTCGATTGAACCAGATCGCGGAGCTTCCCGAGGTTGCTCTTGATGCCCGGACGAATTCAAGGTGGGGATAGTCGCCAGGTGCTCCAGCTTCTTCGCCTCACCAGCGAAACTGATCGTCGGGCGCAAAAAAGCAGCAGCAGGTCCCGGATTTTCCCTCTTAATCACGACATCTACCGGCTCCCAGCCTGCCATCCCCGCTTTCCAGACAATGGCACTCTCGGGCAACTTCCCGGATGTCCGGAGGTTTGCCAGATCATCTAAGGAGACGGGACCCCGCGGAGAGCCATTTTCGACGTAATACCAATCCACAGGCCGAATGTTTCATGAGTTTTTCTAATCTGGCGACCTTTTTTCGCACCTATTTCGTCGGAATCAATTTAAATTAGAGTTAGCAATTGCTCCCATGGCATGTCTAGTGCTTCCCTTGGGCCCCGCCAGACGATGTATCCGAGACCTGGCGGTCTTGTCGTCCTCTGCGCAAACAAACCCAGAAAATAGAAAATTATTAATAATATGAGCGCTAGTATCTCTCGATTGCAGGCGATTAACGCAATAACCAGTTTCAAGCCAGACGGCCCCCCTTTTGATTACCGGGCAGCGTATGCCACGGAAGTGTATGGATCTCTCGTCTTCGGCCCGGAGCAAATGAAGTCCCGTTTGCCCAAGTCCATTTACAAGAGCGTTGTGCAGAGCATGGAAAACGGTGCCAAGCTGGATGCCGCCGTTGCTGACGTCGTGGCTTCCGCCATGAAAGATTGGGCCATCGAAAAAGGTGCCACCCACTACGCGCACGTCTTCTATCCCCTCACCGGTCTCAGCGCGGAAAAGCACGATTCCTTTCTCTCTCCAGACGGCCTCGCCTCAGCGTTCGCAGAATTCAGTGGCAAGACCCTGATTCAAGGTGAACCGGATGCGTCCAGCTTCCCCAGCGGCGGCTTGCGTAACACCGCAGAAGCTCGCGGTTACACGGCTTGGGACGTCACGTCTCCTGCCTACATCTTGGAAAACCCGAATGGTGCAACTCTCTGCATCCCCACGGCGTTCATCTCCTGGACCGGCGACGTTCTTGACCACAAGACCCCGCTTCTCCGCGCGATGCAAGCCTTGGATACCCAAGCCCGTCGCGTTCTGAAGCTCTTCGGTCACGATAAAATCACCCACGTCTCCAGCACCGCTGGTGCCGAGCAGGAATACTTCCTTATCGATAAGAACTTCTTCTTCGCACGCCCTGACCTGATCAATGCGGGCCGCACCCTCTTCGGTGCCAAGCCGCCGAAAGGACAGGAATTCGAAGATCACTACTTCGGCGTGATCCCGCCCCGCGTGCTCTCCTTCATGATGGACGTCGAGCGCGAGATGTTCCGCCTGGGCATCCCCCTGAAGACTCGCCACAACGAAGTCGCTCCCGGCCAATACGAAGTGGCTCCAGTGTACGAAACCTCCAACCTCGCCAGCGATCACCAGCAGCTCGTCATGAGCTTCCTCCGCAGCACGGCGGAAAAGTACGGTCTGGCCTGTTTGCTGCATGAAAAGCCCTTCGCCGGGATCAATGGTAGCGGAAAGCACTTAAACTTCTCGCTTGGAAACGCGACTCAGGGCAACTTGTTCGAGCCGGGTGACACACCTCACTCGAACGCTCAGTTCCTGGTCTTCGCAACCGCCATTATCCGCGCGGTCAGCCTCCACTCGCCTCTCCTGCGCGCCGTGGTCGCCACTGCTGGAAATGACCATCGCCTCGGTGCCAACGAAGCGCCGCCAGCCATCATCTCCATCTTCTTGGGTGATCAGCTGAACGACGTGTTCGAGCAAATCAAACAAGGTGGTGCCAAAACCAGCAAGGCCAAGACAACCCTCAATGTGGGTGTAGACGTTCTGCCTCCGCTGCCGAAGGATGCTGGCGATCGTAACCGCACGAGTCCGTTCGCATTCACCGGTAACAAGTTCGAGTTCCGCGCTGTCGGTTCCAATCAAAGCATCGGTGCTGCGATTCTCGTCCTCAATGTTATCTTGGCTGAATCGCTGGACTTCATGGCAACCGAGCTCGAAAAAGCGACGCCGGAAACCTTCAACTCCGTACTGCAGAAGCTCCTCAAGGACATCGTTGTCGAACACGGCAAAGTCGTATTCAACGGTAACGGTTACTCTGAAGAATGGCATGAAGAAGCGGCTAAACGCGGGCTTCCTAATAACAGGACCAGCATCGAGTCGTTCCCTGCATATGTCGCTCCCAGCACGGTGACTGCCTTTGAAAAATATGGCATCCTCACCCAGAGGGAACTCGAAAGCCGGATGGAAATCTTGCTCGAGCAATACATCAAGACGGTGAACGTGGAAGCCAGCCTCACCATCGAGATGTCCAAGACGATCATTTATCCTGCGGTCATTCGTTACATGAGCGAACTGGCTGGAGCTGCCGCCAACCTGAAGGCTGCCGGCGTGGAGGCCTCCGCTTCCGTACTGAAGCTCGTCACCAACCTCAGCGGCGAATTGCTCAATGCAATCCATCACCTGGAACATGAGTTCGCCCATGAATCCACGGGTGGCTCGGCTGAACACGCCAAGTACCTGAAGGAAAAGGTCCTCCCTGCCATCCTCGCGGTGCGCTTGGTATCGGATAAGCTCGAAGGCCTCGTCGCCGACGATCTGTGGCCGCTGCCCACCTACCAAGAAATGTTGTTCATCAAATAACAACGTTGTTTTGCTAGAAGAGAGTCAGCGTCGGCAAGCCCCGCGTTGATCCTTTCGATCAATAAAAGGCCGTTCTGATCTCTCGGGACGGCCTTTTTGTGCGATATTTGATGATATTTTGGTAAAGCCTCATGACGCCCGTCTCCTCTCTCCACTCGATCCGGCTTGGAGAAGCCCACGCTTCGCTCCTCACTCGTCCGCAGACGAACGACTTCTCCCTTCATCTTATTGATCGTAAAGTCGATCCGAGTGGTCGTCAGCAAGTCCAGAGCGAGCTCGTTATCGCCGGCTCTAAAACCCGCGAGAAATACCCTATTGCGGATGAGTATCCCATCCATTTTTTAAAATCCTATTTTCCTTGGACGCTTCACCAAGACCCGAAGATCGAGTACGAAAACAACCTCGCCGCCTCGAACATCCTTCATTCACCGCCACCAATCGGTTACGACCACCGGACCATTCGCCTCTCCTTCATCCCTGGGAAAAGTCTAACGCGCTTCTCGCCGTTCACGAATATTGAGCCTCCGGAGCGTTGCCTGTCCATTGCTCGAGAGACCCCGCAAGCGTCGCTGATCGGTCTTTGGCTATTGGCTGAGCAGACCTACGAGCTTGTGAAGAAGCTGCATCAGCACCGATTTTTTCATGGCGATCTGGAGCTCCACAACATCGTGATTTGCCTGTCGCCAGTAGCACCCTTTTTGATCGATTTTGAGAGCTCGCAGATCGAGTTTCAAGGCACGGAAGCCGAATGGGCTGAAGCGCAATTCAAAGACCTCCGCGAATTGCTGCGCCTCGCCATATATCTGCAAGCGTCGCTCGGTCGGCAGAAGAGCGCACTGGCCCAGGCGTCCCTGGAGAAGCTGCCCCGGCTCTTTAAATCGGCGTCCACCTTTGCGGCTCGCCTGGATCTCGTCGACGAAAACATCTTTAAATGACTTCGATCAACACCCGTGCTTACTCGTTTTCGGAGACCCGGCGTTCTAAATAATCGGTGTCGAGGCCACCCTGCACACTGGCCCACAACCCCTCTTCGTCCTTGCGCACCGCAGACGAAAGGAGAAGCCGTTCCCACGTCGTCTTGATCGTCGGTTCCACCTCATATTCCAAGGTCTTAATGTTGATCTGTGGCCCGGCCAGGTGCATCAGCGCGTGAAACGCATCCTCGCCCCACAGTGTGCCGTACTCGGCGTGAACCACCTGTCCCTTTTGGATAAAGACACGTCCCGGATCATGATCACTTTCCTGCTGAATACTCAAAAGCATACATTTGCCATTCAAACAGAAGAGCTGCACCAAATCTTGAGGCTGAAAATGAGTCATCGAGCGCTGTTCCGTGAGCGAATCTTCGCCACGATATTCTCGCGAATGTGATCCCCCGGCATCCGGGAAAAACGTATCCACGAGATCGTGCAAATCCTGCAGCTTGAATGGCTTCGGTAAGAAAATTAAATCGAGCAACTGCGCCTTGTGGGCATTGCCACCCACCATCCAACCCGAGATCATGATAATCCCCGTCTTGGGGTAATGCTCTCGAACGAATCGCGCCAACTCATATCCACTCTCTTCAGGACCCAACTTGATATCGCAGACCATGACGTCAATATCCTCGCGAGCCAGAATCTTCATCGCTTGCGCCTTGTCGCGGGCAGAAAATAGAATGATATCGACGCATCGACAAAATTCCCGCTCTAGAACGAGCAAGACGTCGGACTGATCGTCCACGAACAGCAACTTTTTATACATCATGTTGTAGTTTTCTCAGCCTGCTCAAATTCATGATCTGTTTTGGCCGATTTTGCGGCTTCCGCCTGTGTTTGAAAACGGCAGAAACCGTGCCACATAAAACCCTTAATTGCCGTGTCATACTTTTTCTCGGACTTGCATCAGACCAGCCGCGCGAAAACGCGCAATGGTCACCGCGACCTGAGGCTCAGGCACCTTTAGCTCGATGGCCAGAGCCTTAAGCGTCAGCTTGCCCTCCGCGCATTGCAGGGCGTAGGAGATCTCCTCCTGCGTAAACTCAAATCCCTCCGGCGCCGTTCCACCAATGAACTTCGGCACGTCTGTTGATTCCGGAATCAACTCCTGTAAGAGTCGGGCGTCGTTCATTTGCTGCTCTAAAAATCGAATCAACTCCTCAGTCGGATGCATCAGCAGTCCCAGGCTTGGCGCGGCCGCTTTGTCGTCAAAACGAAAACTACCTCGGCAATAAAGACCCACCACCCGGAGCGCATCTACACCGAAATGTCCGCTCACCTCCGCCTCCACAATCTCCCCATTGCGAAAATAGATCCGGCCCTGCGAGTTGAAAGCAATGCAGCATAACGAGCCCGTTTGACGAGCACCCTGCAACAGGCGAGCAACGTCCACGATGGGAATCTCCTTAAGCGAACCAAAGATGATGAGTGGGACCGACTTTGCGTCTACAGTCATATTAATACAACCCGGCTGTCCTAATAATGCCGTACTTACGCTCGAAAATCCACTGATAGTTCAGCAATCAGGATCATTCTTGCAACCTCAGCGGTTTGATCTCACCTTCATTCATCGTCATGCCAGACTCTTCCGCGCCTACTGCAAACACACGCGTCTACTGGTGCTTCATTTCGTATCGGCACGTTGATAATAAGGAATCAGGTCGGCAATGGGCGACCTGGCTGCATCAGACCATCGAGACGTACGAAGTTCCGATCGAACTTGTCGGCACGCTGAACAATCGTGGCGAAATCATCCCATCCCGTATCTTCCCAGTGTTTCGCGACGAAGAAGAGCTGCCAGCGAATTCCGATCTCGCCTCCCACATCTATCGAGCGCTGGAAAACAGCAAAAGCATGCTTGTTCTTTGTTCGCCTCGCGCAACTCAATCGCATTACATCGCTCAAGAGCTGGCCTATTTCAAGAAACTGGGAAAATCGGACCGCATCATGGCACTGATGATCGAGGGCGAGCCGAATGCGCGCTGGGACGATACGAAGCAGTCAAACGGATTTAAGGCGGAGCAGGAATGCTTTCCGGAATTCCTTCGTCACGAAGTCGATGCTGACGGCCACCTTCAGATCGATAAACCACTTGAACCCATCGCCGCTGATATGCGACTGGGCACTGCACAAGGCTGGACGAGTCCGGAGGCCTATCGTCAGGCGCTGGAGGAAGAAGGCACCAAAAAGCCGAGTGAAATTCGGGAGTCGGTCGCTGCGTACACGACCCAGAGTCGCCTGGCAAAACTGAAAATCCTTGCAGGCATTTTAGGCGTCGATCTGGGAATGTTGACCCAGCGAGATTCGCAATATCGCCTGGAACTGGCTGCGATTCAGTCAAAACTCTTGCGACGCTGGCTCATGGCCGTGGCTGGGTTGACGATTCTTTCCATGACTCTCGGGACAGTCGCTTGGCGTCAAAAGAAGATCGCCGTTGAAGGAAAACGAGAGGCTTTACTCCTTCTGGCGCAATCTGAGCACAAACTGGAATTAGCCACTCAAAAACTGGCGGCTGCGGAAAAGGAGAACGCCGACGAGAAGGCGCAACAACTCCTCGCCGAGAAGGAGCGCGACGATGCAAAAGCCGAAACGGCTCACCTGGAGGCCGACCTAGCCGCTGGCCTTCTGCGTTCCGGGTTATCCGAGTTGAGTCAGAATCAGCTGGATGCCGCGGAGAAAGACCTCACACGCGCCTTGGCTCTACATCAAAAACTCCTCGCCTCAGACCCGAATAATCAAGATCTGCTCGGTGTGATCAGCCTCGAGACGCACAGTCTCTCCGTGGTTCAAAAGGCGAAGCACAAGTAAGACCGATAACGGTCACTCACTGGGCGAGCTGAGCCAGGGATCCGCGCGGATCAAATCCTTTGCTTGCGATCAGGCTCTCCGCTAGACAGAGGCCCATTGAGGTGTCGTCAGTCCATTCGCCCGCTCGCAAGTGAAACGGACCGCCGCCCACCATATTGGTAATCGGCTCAAAGCTGCCGGGCGCTTTGAACTCCAGCGTCGTCCCCACCGCATCGCCCACCGCCATTCCTAGAAGACTCCCGCGATAGCGGTCCTCTCGACTGATCGTCGTCACCGCTTCAACTCCGCTGTGCTCAACCCACCCGGTTGCCCCTCCGTTTTGAGAAGGGTACGAATTGCAGCGATCGCGCGAATCAACGGCGCATCTTTGAAGGTGCTCACTTCAATTTGCTCATCGGGGTTTAGGGAACGCTCGGACTCGACCAAGGCCAAGCGGCGTTCATCTTCGTCCGACATGACGACAGGAACATCAGGACTGACTCCCAGTTCCTGGATCGAGCGGTTGCTCGGCGTGTAGTATTTCGCCGTGGTCAACCGAATCCCCAGCCCGTGCCCCAGCGGTTCCACCGTTTGCACAGAGCCCTTGCCAAAAGTCGTCTCCCCAACGATCACCGCGCGATTGAGATCCTTCATCGCTCCCGCCATAATTTCGGCCGCGCTAGCCGTATATCCATTCACGAGCAGAACGATGGGGTAATTGAGCTGGCTACCCGCCGAGCGCGTCACATATTGCCGCAGTTGATCGGGCGTCTTCCCTTTCGTCGTCACGACGACCGATCCGCCGGGAAGAAACTTACTGGCGACATCCACGGCCACATCCAAAAGCCCGCCGGGATTGTTCCTTAAATCGATGACCAGCCCTTGCATCCCCTTCCCTTGCAAATCGGCTAAAGCGGAGTCGAGTTCTTCTGAAGTCTTCTCTTCGAACTCCTCAATGCGAATGTAGCCGATCCGCAGATTGGGACCGGCGATATCGCTCGGTAAAATCTTCACATCTTTGATCGAACGCACGCGAATCGTCTCCCGCATCACATCCACTTTGTAGGCGTTGCCGCCTTCTGGAGCACCGGTGCGGGGCCGCTCAAATGCCAGCGAAACCATCTCGCCCGGCTCGCCCTTCAGCAGCTCGTCCACATCGGCCAAAACCAATCGATCCGTCGCCTTACCCTCCACGCTAATCAGGCGATCTCCCGGCAAAATGCCGGCTCGCTCGCTCGGCGAACCTTGCAGAATCTGCGTCACCACCATCCACCCATTCTTCATTCCCAGCGTAATCCCGATCCCGCTATAGGCACCTTTGGTCACTTTTTGTAGGTCCTGGAACCCGTTTTCATCTAAAAATTGACTGTGTGGATCGAGCGATGAAAGCATCCCCTTCAACGCCGCTTTCGTCAGTGCGGAATAGGTCGTTTTCTTGTCGTCCACATACCGTTCCCGCACCAATTCCATCACTCGCGCATAGAGCAACATGTTTTCGTAGCACTCTTTGTCGTCTTGCGATTCACCACTACCCGGTGCCGTCTGACCGGGCGTAGCGCTGGTCTGTCCCGCCGTCCCCGTAGGCGCTGCCAGAGGGTGAATTGGAACCGAGGGCTCACTTGGAAGTCCACCTGCGCTGCCTGTCCCCGTCGTCTGGCCAGTGGCCGAGCTACTCGGTGTCGGCGTTACAACTGGGGCCGCAGCGCCGTTAGGATCGAGGTGACCATCGTCGTCCGATGAAACGGTTGCCAGTGTTCCCATGAAGGGAATCACCAGGACAACCGCGATAGCGTAACCGATTCGCTCCAATTTCATCGTCCGACGAGATTACTAAAACCGCCTGAAATGACCATCCCATAGTGGCGTCTACTTCTTTGTGAACCAAACCGCCGCGCGATAGAGCCCGTAACCGCCTACAACGAACAAGAACCAAGGCAAGATCAGCGCCACCAGAGACACGATCATGACGAGGCTCCAACCCAGTATATCCGCTCCGGCGGCAAATGACCGTTTTACGATCGAGAGCGGACCGTCATCCACCGGCACAATGTCCGGGTGCGTGTGTAACTTGAGATGGAACTCGGCTGGAGCACTGTCATCCACACTCGCCATTTCGTCTTTGTCCTTATCGTCACTCACGGGACGGACGCGCGGCGGCTCATTTTTATGCACGGAGGAGCTCTCCACATCGCCCAGCGATTTCAGTTCCTTGATCAATTCTTCGCTTCGTTTGATCGGCGCTTTCAGAACCACATCCGCTTCCGACTGTCCGTTCGTCTCCTGAGCAAAGCTCGAAAACGTGATCTCCGCCTCGTACTCCTTCAGTTGTGACTTGATGAGATTCACTTTGCCCTCCACGTCATCGGTTACCAGAACCAAGTCCACATTCTCCAGCGCAGGCTCGTCGTCGGAAAGCGTGATCTGAGCCAGAACAGGTCCCGGCAGAGCGCTTTCATTGTCATTGATCGTGTTCTCACGCTTGAAGTAAGGAACCCGTCCCGCCGACTTCAGGTAATCCTTGATGCCATCGAAGTCTTCCGAAGGCACACGAATTTGCATCGATCCCGTGGAACTGCCGTTGTTATCCTTGTTCACGTTTGCATTCAAGATTTGGCCCTTGACGGCAAGCACGCGCTTCTTCGTCTCCTCAAAGACTGTCTCGACATGTGGAGTCACCACCGTCATCCCAACCCGATCCTGGCCGCCCAAATCGAGCTTGATATCGATCCCGACGATCACCTTGTCTTTATCGGTCCGGGAATCGTCTGCAGGTTGCGCGCTGTCCCCGCCATCCTGGGCTACACGCTCCTTTTGGCGTTGCAGATCTTCTACTCGACCGAGTGATTTCAGTGATTCTAAGAAGTGTTCGATCTCGTCCGGCGGAATACTTGCGGTGATTCGGGCGAAATTTTGTTGGCCGGTTTTGTTTTGTTCGGCATGCAAGATTTGTCCCTTCACTGCCAAGACGGCGTCGTGAGCCCCTTGATAACTGGAATCGACATCGTCCGTCTTCAGCGAGAGCGAATCGGTCTCCTTAAGCAGATACTTCGCCGTTTCGTTGAGGTCCTTCTCTGAGACCTGAAGCGTCACGGTGGCGTAAGCGACTTGGAAATCGAACAGCTTCAACTGACCCTGCATCGATTCAATATCGCCACGTACCCTGGAGATCTCCCGCTCCACCGTCAGAAGCTCGGAGACCTTTCCGTTATTCTTTTCCAGGAGCAATTGCAGTTGTTCCTCCGTCTTTTGCGCGTTCACCATCCGCGCTTGGATATCGA
The DNA here is from genome assembly GCA_963743595.1 of uncultured Verrucomicrobiae bacterium. Lineage (GTDB taxonomy): Bacteria > Verrucomicrobiota > Verrucomicrobiia > Methylacidiphilales > UBA1321 > CAVURW01. The sequence continues at coordinate 9,719 of CAVURW010000248.1, read as the reverse complement.
AGTAATCCTTCGTCACATCCTGCGTGGTGATCGATTGGTTCTGCACCTCGCCCAGCGTCCGTAGAGCGAACAAAAAGTCATCGATTTTCGGAGGCAACACCTTTACGACAATCACGCCACGAAGCTTGCCGTTCCCACCACGCTCCGAGTTCGTGGTGTCGACGTACCCGCCGTTAGCCCGGGCTAACTTGGTGATATTGTCACTCGTTTTGGTGAAATCGGTCACTTCCAGCTCCAGAGAAGCATCCCGGATCAGCTTACGGCCCACATCCTCCGCTTTCGTCTCTGTCGGGGGGGCAGGTGACTCAGTTAAAGAAGCCGTCGTGCGGTTCTCCAGAACCGGGGCCGGGTTCGGCACAGGAGCAGTGGCGGCCGTGCTGTGGTCCATTATCGGAGCTGGGTTCGGCACAGGAACTCCGTTGGCATCAGGGGGCGCGCCGGGTGTAGAAGGCTGGGCGGGTGCATCGGCGGGTGCTGGTGCGTTGGAAGCGAGATCAGACGAAGCTGCGCCCCCCACGGCCGCCGACGGGGCCGATTGCGCAAATACTGAACCGCGAGTCACTCCACCTTGAGGAGTGGAGCGGAGGCTGTCGGTAACCTCCTTTTGCCTTTCCATCTGGATCGATTCCCGAGCCACGTCATCCGCCAGCAAGGTTTTGGAGGTTGAAGCAGCCGGTGCGACAGGTCGTGCAGGAACTTGGGGAAGGCTAGCGACGGGATACGAGTAGGTGCGCTTTTGCTCCTCATTAGCTAACTGCACGTTGTGGTACGCGAAGGCTTGCTGATCTCTCCGTTGCGCTTCGGCGTCTTTAAACTGCTCTGCTCCTCCACCGCCAGAAAAATCGGCGGCCCTATCTGGGCCGAGCTGTGTAGGAGCGTACATATTTCCACCTGCCTGTGCCGTCTGTAATTGATCGTTTATTGCCGAGAACACGGAAGTCACGTTTCTCCCCATCTGAACCAGCACGGATACGCCGATGACGGTAACGAAGACCATGGCCAGCGCTGCCTGGAGCAGGCTCACACGAGGGGTGATTCTCCGCAGCAGTGCCGCCAGAAGCCCGAACGTGGTTATCTTGGTGAGCGGCGGAGCCTTCAGGCGCTCTTTAACGCCGTCGAGAATCCGTCGCTCGAAGTCGTCATCCGGCTGTACCGCTCGCGCGTCCTTACCGATCAACTGGTGTGTCATTTGTGTCTCCTGATATTGTTTTTCCACTTCCGGATTCTTCTTCCGTAGCTCGTCGAGCCGCGCGATCTCAGCCGGTTTCAAATCACCTAAAACCCCTAGGGCGATTAGTTCATCCAATTCCTCCGGCGAAGGTGCCGGCTTTTCATTATTTTCGATTAATGTGCTCATACGGAGCTCCTTTCCAACAACTGCAACTTCACGCGTAACGTGGCTAATGCCCGTCCGAGCATCCCTCGCAACGCTCCATTTGTTAAACCCATCACATCTTCAATCCCCTGATGATCCAGCCCCTCCAGATACTTCAGAGTCACCGCCATCCGGTGATGCTCCGGTAAAGAAGCCAGAGCACGCTTGAGTTGCTTCTGCACATGCTCTTCATCCATTCGTATGCCAGGACGTTTCACTCCGGTATCGACCAATTGCTCCATTTCGGACTCCTCCGCTTGCGGTCGTCTTCGCCGTAATAAATCTCGAGCGCGGTTCCGAGTCACCAAGTTCAACCACCCACCAAATTTTTCCGCTTCACGGAATCGCCCCAATTCCGTATGCGCCTTAACAAAGGTGTCTTGCACCACGTCCTCGGCCTCCGTTTGGTTCTGGAGAACGCCGTAGGCGATCGCATAGAGGCGGCGACCATGAATCCGAATCAGTTCACCGAACGCATTCTCGTCACCATCAGCCGCCGCTTTTACTAGCCACGCCTGCCGTGCTTCATCTAGCGGAGGAGGTGCGCCTCCCTTTTCGGTGTCCGGGGCAGCAGAAAGGGTGAGTGAACCAGCCAGTGGAGAGGTAGCTTGAGAGTCTGGAATCATAAGCAAAATGGAGTGAATCGGTCGTTGTGACCGCCTTGCTCCAAAAGCCTAGACGCGGCGATTTCAAAAACCGCGCGAAATTATTTTTGCCCTCTAAAAATAAACTAAAATGCCAAATAGATCCGTTAACTGACCGTGTTGTCTTTATTGTACGTCATCCGAGACGTTAACGAGCCCACGCCGCGCTTCGGCCGTAGGATGTCGTGGGTGACCCGAATCTTTACCTCGAACAAGACTTCTCGGAGCGGACGCCACTCGGTCATCGGCGGAATGAGTGCGGGGTCATCCGGCAGGAGCCAACCCTCCACCAGACCCGTCTCAGCCACCTTATACGAGTATTGCGCCTCGTCTCCCTTCGGTCCCTTCACGTGAATCACGATGTCCGTCATAATCCCACCTTAAAACTTAAAACTTTAGTTTGCCAAAGAATATCGTTTTTTGCTTATCCGATTGTTGAGCTTGCTTCGGAACAAAAATTTTTCCGTCTTGCCCAATCTTCGCTTTAAGCCGGGCGTGCATGGAGGCGCGTAAATCTTTGGGAGCTGAACCCGAATCCTTCGCAACGAGATCATCTACCAATTCACCTAGGGGCCGCCACTTTTCCATCGAAGGCATCCAACCCCAATCCCCTCGGCTGAACATTCCCGTGCCGAGCCCATTTCGCACTGATTCCAGTGTGAAAACCCCCATATCGACCCCCTTTTGATTGATATGAATCATACGACGCCAGTCATCCCGAACATTTTTATTACAACAATTCTGTCGACAGAACTATAGTACCCAATCGACTTTTTCGCCACATCTTACTTCAAAATGCCACTTAATTTTAATGAATCATTTACCGTTAAGAGCTCTTTTCGACGATGCGATTGCCTGCAAAAGGGAGCAACTCGTCGCTTTGGAAAGGTCGCAGTTCGGCACTCCTCGCCAAAACACTCCTATCCTCCAATAACGTCTAATGAAATATTCCACGAAGTAGAAATGTTAGATATCGATCATTCACAAAAGCGCGGGTCTTTATGTCGGGATAACGTCCTCGCATGCGACGTGACTCGCGAGGTCGTAGTGTCGAAATCGAGAACCTTTTTGAGAAACGGAGGCTTCTAATGTCGCCTGACCTCCCATACGCATCCGTCTCGCTCCTCTCATTCTCCTCAGCGCAGTCGGTTTTTCAGAATCAAACCGTTTCAGTCCCTGCTCCCACGACCATCGAGGACCTTCTCTCCTCACTCCGACCCGATTGGCAATCGAAACTGCCCAAAGCGCGTGTTGCACTGAACATGGACTTTGTGTCGATTGGAACGATTTTACCACCGGGAAGCAGTACCATCGCCATTATCCCACCTGTCAGCGGGGGGTAAAAGTCCAGCGACTCGCGCGGATGTAATCAAAATGTTAGCCGGGCAGGTCCAGCGAAGTCGACAATCGCCGGTTACAAAAAAGTAAGGATGCCTCAGCAAACCCCTATTAATCAAGAGCTATTGCGACTTTCTCCATAAAAAAATTCGATAATAATTATCCAGCCAAATAAATAAGCTTTTCTAGCGAAATGTAACATCAAAATGGTTGACTTGGTCCATCTTCCTGCAATCCTCCACTCTCGAAATGAGGACAACCGAGACCCCACGCCAAGCGGATACCCCCCGCGGAAAAAACATCTTCAGTCCCCAAGACCGATTTGCTTCTGCCCAACAGCAGCGAAACCTCGCCATTGGATTTGCCGTATTCATTCTGGCATTCTGCGTGGTCTTTGAGTATCTCACCGTTCACGAGATGCAGGTGGGTGCCTATGTGTTTGCCATCGACTCCGGCCACACCATCCACGCCGGACCCCTGGAGACCCTGGATGAGGACGACCGTCTCTTTAAAGAAGTAGGTCTTGAGGCTGCACTCGTGGCACTCTCTCGTTCCCCTGCCGGTAGTGGAATGGATTTCCCCCAACGCGCAGCGAACGTCTACCGCGACGTCGCTCTAGATAAACTCCAGACGGAAATCACCGCTGATTTGCCTGAAATCAAGACGAAGAATCTTCACTGGAAACCAGAAGTGAAGGAAATCAGCGTCTTGGCAAATAACGCGATCCACGCCCACTTCGTCCGCGTCTCCGGAAACATCATTGTCGTAGGTATCTACGAAGGGCAGTCGATCGTCGAGCCTCGAAAGTTTTCTGCCATCTTCTCGGTAATCCGCAACCCTCGGCTTGATCGTGTCGGCGAGTACCCCTACATCGTCGCTGACTACAAAATGTCCATCCAACAAGCCCAGCCGTAATAGGACCAATGAAACTTCGCCCCCTTATCCTCATCTGCTCGCTCTTGCCTCTGGTCGCGGTGGCTCAGCAGCCACAGCTCATGAAGCTGACATCTCCCCAGATGTCGACGCAAACCTCGGGCCCGGTTCGGGTTTACAAATTTGTATTGGATGAGATGCATCCCGTACCGATTCCGACCAACCCACTCGTCACGACCACCATTTCGTTCCCCTCACCCATCGGTGGCGTGGATGCCGTCGGTTACACGGCAGATCCAAACAATAACCCCAACAATATCGCGGACTTTTTGATCGAGTACAACCCCGGTAACTCGTACCTCTCCATCGCCCCGCTCAAGCCCACGTCCGCGCGTAACCTCAACGTTTACTACAACGGTCGGGTCTATTGTTTTGAACCCTTCCCCGTAAGCGCAGAATTGGCCGCGACGACGATCATCATGACCACCAGCGTCGGCGGTGAATCGTTCAACAGCCCAAACATGGCTGATAACAATGCTCCCGGTAACCCCGGAAATGCTCCCGGACCCGACATGATGCAGAGTGCCGATAACACTCCCGGTGGCGGTGGACCCGGTTCCGTCATCAAGACACGCACCTTGCCCCCTCGTCCGGTGAAGACCGCTTCATCCATGCGCATTCTCGGTGTCATCGATACGCTCAAAACCCTCTCCATTTTCAATCGGGACGAACTGCAAGACGCGCTGAACGTAATGCCCAACATGATCCTCTCCGTACGCGACGGTAGCGGCGGCGACGTCTCGGATAATGGACCCTACACCATTACCATCCTGAAGGTGCTGCGTCAGAACAAGCTTGATGTCCTCGCCTTCGAAGTCGGTATCAAAAACACGACCGACAAGCCCGTATTGCTCGATCCGGAAAGCTTCACCGTCCGACGCGGGGATAAGGTCTATTACGCGGTGACGGCTGATTTTGACGGCGACTTGGCTCCTCACGAAAAGAAGATCGCCTACTTCGCGATTATCGGAACACCCGAAGGGATGCCGAACTGGCTCGCACCGAACAATCAATTCTCCATTACGCTGGACACCTTGAACAAACGCCGTGGTCCGGTGAGCCCACTGGCTTTCCCGGATGAGATTCGGCAATTGGAAGATCCGAAGATCTCAGACACGCCGTACATTCCACATCCCATGGCCGGATCTGCGCCCGCTCCAACTCCCCGCCCGAATCTCAGTCAGTTAACCCCTCCTATCGCCCCTTCTCAGCCCATCGCCCAGGCGACCACGGCAGAAATGCAAACGCCGGGTGCCGCTTCACTGGAACCGCAGCCAGATCAGGACGCTGGCGCTCCCACGCAAACTAACGGCAAGAAGACCCAGTAACCCAAATTTATGGCCTTCCATCCCAATCAAATCGGAGCTTTCTTTCAGAGCCGCATGGGCGTGCTCGCAGTTCTTTTCCTCGTAGGCGGTCTCATTCTGGCCTACATGTCGGTTACCCGTGAGGCCGCTAAAGCCGACGATAAGAGCCAGAGTAGCGCTCTCCAATCACAGACAATGCCGGGTGCTAGCGGTTCCACGCCGGTCAAATCATCTGCTGCACCGGATATCGATACAAACGCCAATCTTCGCAAGTACCCGCTCGACGTGGCCGACCTCCCGCCCCTACCTCCTCCGCCACCAAAAACGCCCAAGCCGGTTACAAAGCCAAACATCCCTGTCGGTCCGGATGGAAAGCCGCTCAGCCCACAAAGCCAAGGTCCTCAAGGTCCGCTGTTCTGTGTCGCTCACTTTGCTGGTGCTCCTGCCACGCCACCTACACCGGCTCCCTCCCCCTCAGCTCCCGTACCCCCTGGCAATCCTGGTGGAGAACAGCCGCAAGCTCGCAGTGAATTCACTGGCGACTTCGCTCCGTTTGGTCGCTTGATCAAGTGCGAGCTGGTCAATACGATCGATTCTTCTGATGGCCAAACGCCTGTTATCGCGTTCGTAACCGACGACCTATGGTGGGATGGTCACCTAATCATCCCCGCAGGCACCGAAGTCCACGGAACCACTGGTGGTGGTGCTGGCGATCGCGGTGGTAGTGGAGGCGGCGGAGGAGGCGGCGGCGGCGGTGGTGGTGGCGAGGGCGCAACATCTGTAAACCCGTCCACAGGCGGCACTCTCCGGGATCGCGTGCCGACGGCAGCCGAGTGGATTCTGGTAATGCCCCCTTATAACAATACCCGGAACGGTGCTGAATTGCTCCTCTCTGGAACGGCTTTGGATCGCGAGAACCTTACGGCAGACGATAACGGCACATGGGGAATCACCGACGGCTCCTACGGCATCAAAGGCCGGGTCATTGACGATTCTTCAAACTCACGCATCCTCGAGTTTCTAGGAGCCTTCATCTCGGGTGCTTTGCCTACCCTGGAATCTCAGATTATTACGACCGCTCCTTCCACAGTCACCGTCAGCGGCAGCGGAAACACTGCCCCGACCAATGGTAGTCAATCCGTTGAAACAACGCCGAAAGCGAATATCGCGAATGCCTCTCTCCAAGGTTTAAGCCAAGCCGTGGCACTCGAAGTACAGCGCATCTCAGAAGAGATCAAACGTAAGGGCTACTACATTCGTGTGACTGCGGGTAAGCAATTCTACCTCTACATCACGCAAACGATTGATCCTTCGGACGCTCACGTCGGCCAGTACTTCAAAAACCATACGATCGAAGGCGCCATCCAGAAGTTCTCGCCACCAGACCTTTATCAATCCTTCCTACAGAATCTGGGAACTCCCCAATCGAATACGGTTCCTCCCACCCAGGCTGCTGCCGAGCGTGCTCAGGTCCAGGCCAGCCAGGCCACGGCAGAGCAGATGACAAATCAAGAGCTGTCTCAACAGCAGGATCAACTCCAGAACTTGGTTCAGCTTCAAGACCAGTTCTTGAGAATCCGGACACAAGTTCAGCAAAAATCGATGCCAGCGTTTAATCCGCAATCGAGTCAGCCACCAGTACCTCAAAATCCCTAACAAAGAGAAAAGAATGAAGATCGGAAACTTATACATTGTCCTGGTCGGAACGGTCTGCCTTGTGGCCTGTTCCTCCACGAAACCACCACTTCCTGAAGTGGTTAAAGCACCGACACCCGCTTTTATCCCAATCGAAGATGAAGCGAATGTCCGCATCCCGGAACGGGTAAAAGCGTACCCTTTTGAGCGGTATGTGGATCCCAGCAACCCGCAGGTCATGCACGAGCGCCAAGTGGTGTATCGGATCGAGCAACCAGCCACATGGCGTTTGCAGACCTCCTCCGAGCGTCAGATCCTGATCGGTGCGACAATGTCCGATGGTTCTCTCGAGAAGCAACCCGCTCTCCTGCCCAACCAAATCGGTGGTGCTCTGGCCTCCACTCGTAACTCACTCGACGATCAAAAACGGACGACTGACGATCTCAACCAAAAGATGGCAGATGCTCAGCAAAAGATCGAAGACAACCAACAACGCATCACTGAGACCCAAAAGCAAACAGTGGAAGTGTTGCATCGAATGAACGATCAGCTGAACTCGATCAAGAGCAAGCAAGATGACCAAGACGCCGCCATCAAAAAGGCGCAGGACATGGCTGCTCACCCGATGATTCCTGCAACAACGCCTCCTCCCACCCCTCCCCCGAACAAGGGTAACGAGACGCCGATCGATACGAACGGTCTGAATCTCTAGGCTTCTCCTCGCACTCCACAAAAATCAGTGCTTCAGCTCCGGTAATCTCTTGCCGGAGCTGTTTCTTTATTTATTCTAACCCCTCCATGGAAGCCGACGGAGTTCTCCTCATCAACAAGCCCTCAGGCTGCACCTCGCACGATATTGTCGATTTCGTGCGCAAGCGTTTCAAGTTCAAGAAGGTCGGCCATTGCGGTACACTCGATCCCATGGCCACCGGCCTGCTAATGCTCTTGATCGGTAAGGCGACAAAGCTCTCCGATCTACTGATGTCGGAAGACAAGGAGTACCAGGGCACCATGAAGCTGGGGCAAGTCACCGATTCTCAAGACGCGGATGGTAAGGTTATCGAGGAGCACCCGGTTCCCCCTTTGACCGACGAGCATATTCACACCGCATTCAAGAAGTACCTGGGCGATTTTTATCAAACACCGCCCATGGTCTCCGCGATCAAAATGGGCGGCGTGCCGCTCTACAAGCTCGCCCGTGCCGGTCAAACAGTGGAACGCGAGGCGCGACTGACCCACGTCCTCCAATACGTCATTGAATCCATCGCCCTACCCTCCATCTCGTTCCGCATCCGGTGCAGTAAAGGCTTCTACGTGCGCACCTACTGCCATGATATCGGTAACGACCTCGGCTGCGGTGGCCACCTCACGCAGCTCTCCCGGCTTAAGTCCGGTAATTTCTCGCTCGATAAGGCGGTCTCCTGGCAAGAACTGAACGCCTTTGAAGACCCGAGAGAAGTTGTCGCGCGACTGCTCACCCTCCCGGAAGTTTCCCGACTTCGCCGCCAATAATTCCTCCCGTGCTCATCGGACCCATCCCCCTCGATCAAGTCCCTGCACAACCCGATCTCACCGGTCTTGCCATCGGCGTCTTTGATGGCGTTCACCTGGGTCATCAAGCCGTTATCGGCTCGTTGGGCCATCTGCCCCGACCCATCGCTGCGATAACATTTGAGCCGCATCCGATGACGGTTGTCGCGCCGGATCGAGCGCCACGAAGACTCACGACGCTTTCACAGAAGTACCGACTTCTGGAGCAATTCGGGGCCTCTCGAGTGATCGCGATCGCCTTTAATTCCGCCCTCAAGAATTCCACCGCACACGTCTTCTTTCAGCAATTGTTGCGCATGGCTCCCAACGTCCGGCAGATCTCTGTCGGTGCACAATGGGCGTTTGGCCTGAATCGGCAGGGCTCCGTCGAGCAATTGCAAGAGTGGTCCTCGCCACTCGGGATTCAGATTCACGCCACGCCACCGGTGGTGGAGCTTGGGGCCATCGTGAGCAGCACGCGTATTCGTGAATCGATCGGCCAAAACGATTTGGCTACCGCAAATCGATTGCTCGGCTGGTCGTATGCAATTTCAGGCAAGATCATGCACGGTCAGGCCCGAGGTCGAACAATCGGTTTTCCCACAGCAAATCTCTCAGAGATACCGCAATTGGTTCCCCCAATGGGCACTTATGCCGTCCGCGTCCGTTTGACATTAAACGGTGTAACGTCCACCTACATCGGGGTCTTAAACCATGGCCTGCGCCCTACCGTATCGGCTGCAAACATGCCATCGGTGGAGGTTCATTTACTCGATTTTTCTGGAAATCTTTATGATCAGGAGCTGCTAATTGATCAGTTTCATTTCCTGCGACCGGAACAGCGTTTCTCCTCTGTAGAACTGCTTTCTGCGCAGATTCAGAAAGACGTTGCAGAAGCGCGTGTGCTTATTCGCGATATGTAAGTGTTGCGTTTATCGCCTTTTTTGCTCTACTTTA
>CAVURW010000247.1:0-11129 GCA_963743595.1 uncultured Verrucomicrobiae bacterium | reverse complement strand
CCGTCACTTGGGTTTGAGGGTTGCCCTTGATCGAGGTGAAATGGATTATATCGACCGTGCCGTCGCGCGAGTCGATAGTGAGCTCTGTTTTGGAGTCGTTCCATCTCGTTAAGGGCAGCTTCTCGCCCGTGCGGAAGGGAAACAGAAGTACCTTGTACTGAGGCTCAATGACGTGGTCACGTTCGATGAGTAAGCGGTTGGGCTGCTCATCGAGGTAGTGGTCGATGATGCCCTTGGGTTGCTTGAACTCCGTCTGGTCCATTCTCATCACCGGTTGGTTAACGTTATTGGCTTCGGACAAATCCCGAACCAGGAGGCGCGGCAGACCCGGGGCGTCGCCTGCATCGGCTAAGTGGAATAGGGTGCCTTCTGTGGAGGTCGCTCCCGGAGCCAGATGCATGCTGAAATCTCCTTGCGCCAATGCACCGGACCAATCGGGCTTCGTGCGCAGGGTGTTGTTGATCATCCAGCGGTAGTTGTGGGGAGAATCGTCCTTGCGAAAATCATCGATAATCAGCGCATAGGGTCGCTTGCCCCGAACCATCAGCACGCTGCGGATGGCCCACTGAACTTTCCCTGCGGGAGACGGAAGGCAATCCAAGCGCTTGTCATCCAGGGCCTGTTTGTAGGCCGGCACGCGGGTGCCTAGATCCTCAAGCAGACCGGGATAGAGGGAATCCGCAGCCCGCAAACGGATGCGCTGTTCTTGGGGCCCGCCCCGGAGAAAATTGTAGGCTGCTGTCGCGTCGCCGACTGCGATTGACCAAGTTTGGTCCGGTGCTTCTTTCGCGAGAATCAGCTTCGCCAACATTGGGGGATAGTTTAAGGGCATATCACACGCAGGAATTTGCGGCGGGAAGCAGGGATTGGTACCGATATATCCCTGTGTGGTGGGATCGGATGCCCAAGGTTCATATTGGACATGAATTCCGGCGTGCCAGTTACTAAAGTCCTTATGGTATCCGGGAGGGCGAACCCAGCTGCGCCCGAGGGCATAAAGGGCAAAGGAATTGGCTTCCTGGCATTGGTGTTGGCCCACGAGGCCATTCGCCTCCATGTCCAGGTGCATCGCCTCGTCGCTCCAATCGCTACGCATCACCACTTCGCCCTGTTGCGGATCAAGCCGGGTCAGCGGCAGATCCTTGGCCTTGGCCACCGCAGGCAGGGCCTCGGTCAAGGATTTCGTCGTCGGATCTAAGCCAAAAATGCACTTGATTATTGAATTGCGCGAGCTCTCCTGTTTCCCGGCACGGGTGGCAAACCAGAAATCAACGGCAGGGTCGTCGGGGAACAAATACTTCAGCAGTGTCGTATGGGCATCCCGGTAATCCCCTCCACCGGAATGATGCTCGATGATTGCGTAGGAAGAGGTGATCCCGAACAACTTCGATTGCTGTTCCGGGCCGCAGGGATACATGGTGTCCAGCAGATGATTGATCAACGGGTAAACCGGCGTGGTCACGAACAGATTCTCGCCACCTTGGCGCGTGGACATAATCGATGTGGGAAAGGTGTAGCCGGAATAAAAGGCAAAGTAGGCCTCGCGCTCGGCCATAGTGCCCCACGGCGTGATGGCCATGTCTCCAAGAATGTAAATCTGACGGACTAGATTGCCCACATCACTCTTGCGAGCATGCGGCCACGTTACGGCTTCAGAATAGGGATCACTGTCGGAGAGGGACGGGTCTACTGGTGGAGCGGTAACAAAAGTGCGCATCACCCGCGGGTCGGCCTCTGATTCCTCACCTGCCACCACCAATGCCGCCGGAATCTGATCATCGCCAAAGTTGGACCACGTATCGTTCTGGGAAAAACCTCGGTTAACATGAAAGGGATCCGCGGCGTTATGATGCTCATGTGGGTTGGTCAGGCGTCCCATTCCAACAGCCACCAGAAAGCTCCGAGAGGTCCTTTGTTCCTGCTCCGTCATCCACGGGGCCAGGAAATCATAACTCAGTGCGATATTCCGAATAATCCCGTTTTGTTCGATGCCTACGGACGGCTTTTCCAGGTTAGTCAGGTAAGCCGGAAAGTCCGCATGAAAGGTGCCGGGCTCACCAGCGTTTAATCCCGGCGTCCACATCTTGTCGAGGTACACCCGACAGTAGGCTGCGTGAATTCTTGCCAAACGCCGACAGATGGCCTGATCAGCATCGGGAATTTTAGCCCAAGGCAGGCGGGGATCGATTTTCACCCATTGGGCAAAGGCTTGATTCAGTAAGGATGTGTGGAAATCCATTACCTGATTGATGGCTTGCTTGGGGTCTGTGGTGCCCGGCAACAAATCCGGTTCAGGCCCCGCAAAGCCACTAGCGTCGAAAGCATCGAGGGCGTCGGCGAGCGATTTCTCACCCTTCTTCGCATCGAATTCCGTGCTCGCAACTTGCTTGTAGGCGCTTCCAGCATCTTTGTTCGGGCGAGTAAGACACCGGGCGTTAATGTCCGGCCAATCGTCCGGTGTGCAGAGCAAACGGGGATGCGCAAACGGACCGGGATCTGGATTGAACTGAGTAACGGAGGGTGGCGGCAGAATGCCTGGGGCGACAGCAAGAGGATCCGGTTTTCCATCGACGATAATGTGCGAGCGGTAATCCCACACATTAACCCAGGCGTTTCGGCTGTAGTGCGTCCCGTGTTTCTGGTCCGTAACCGTGACTCGAATCTCGTAAACTCCCCAATCCGGAAACGAAAGTTTTACCGACGCCGTGTCTGGGCTGCCGTTGGTCCCCGTGAAAATGAGCTTCTTGCCCTGGTCCATTCGTGCCGCCGTCTGGCACAGCTGTTCCTGAACCTGCCGCCACTCGAAGGAAAGCTGACTATCGGCCGGGAAGTCGTAAGTCTGCACCGTGGCGATCACTTGGGTAGCGCCTGGTTTGGGATCCAACTTCACGATCGGGTGATCAATGACTACGGAAATCCGGGGATTGATCCGGTTGCCGACAGGCGTCGTTGAAGAAAAAACGGGCGTAGGACTTGGGGAGGAGGTGGAGGTCTGAGACGTAGAATCTGGAGCAGGTCCACACGAGACCTGGGTCAAAAGTAAAATTAGAGACGTAGCCCGCAGGAAAGCACGGCGATGTAGGATATCGAAAGTTCTGGAGTTTGTTTTCATGGTGTACCGTTTTTGTCGGGTGGCCGTGAGTTCCCTATGCGAGCTCAATGACCGCGGCCTCTAAATAACTTAAGCCGATCAAAAAGCGAAAAGTTGCTCAATTATTCTGCGCACCTTGTTCCGGCTAATAACCAATAGCAGCAAGAAAAATCACGGACGTGAGATTTCGCATGTTGTGGGGGAACTCCTTATTGAACTTCAACGGGAAGCCGAGCGATGGAGACGCGGCCTTCGCTATCGACAGCGGTACAGAGGATAGGAGTGACACCTTTCCGCAGGTGACTACCGGAGAGTGGTTGGCACAATACGGGAACCGATTGACCAGCGGAATCGGTGGCGGTTGCGGTGTAGGTGACCGTTGCGCAGGGCTGCTCGTCTGTTGTCTTTTCATTCGCCACCGCTGGAGCCATTTTCGGTAACGCGATGGTCGGCGGGGTTCCTCCATTTCGGGTAAAGCTCGTGACGAGGGTTCGTCCTGCCGCATCCGTTTCCAGGGCCCACACATCCTGCGTTCCACCGGGAAATAAAACAGTGAGTTTACCCGGCTCAAGGTGAGTTTCAGGCACGGGCTCGTTTGCGAGGTGGGGAAAGAGCAGGACTTTGAAGTTCGGCGCGACGGTGTTGTCGCGTTGGATACAGATTCGGCTCGCGGGCACGTCACCCACCGGCTCCGTCTGCAGCGATACGGGAGTCGCTGTTCCATCGCCCTGGAGCACCCGGACGAGAAGTTCCGGGGCGTTTGGCGCACCGGCATCGGCCTGACGGAAGTAGACCGCCTCCGTTAAGGAGTTCCCCGGCTTGATTTCCAAGTCCGATCCGCCTTCGTTCGAGTTTGCGCTCCAGAGATAGGAATGGGGCGCGCTGTCCTTTTGAATGTCATCCATAACCAGGACGTAAGGCTGCGGACCACGGGCCAAAATGACGGTGCGAAACGCTTTTTGCACGGGATTGTAGGCGTCTGGATCGACATGCATGAAGTCGCCGAGCCAAGCGTTCGTGCCATGCACAGCCACGGGCGGTTCCCAGCCAGCCGGAAAGAAATCGCACCACCGGTGTTCAGAGGGAACCCCGTGATCTTGATTTCCGTAGGAACTGGTACCGACTTTCGGCGTCCCCCAACGATGATCATACGCGTCCTTGGCGTCGCCGGAAAAGAGAGCGAAGTTGGGGGTGGAGATCGATTCCAGGAACTTGGCTGGCAGACTGGGCCACGCCGGTTTCAATTGGCAGCCAGCTTCGCCAACTCCATCGATCAACACGCAGCTGTGGAGATCGTTCGAGACGGAATGGTATCCGGCGTCGGTCACCCACGCCCGCTGGTGAGAGTAGAGGTAAAAGCTATTACGATTGGTCTTCATGTGACCAATGTTGAAACAATCGAACCGACAGTCGAAATCGAGCCGAACTGCATCGGGCGTCCAGGACGAGCGGGCCACCGCCATGCCGCGTTGGGGACTGTAAACGTCCAGCGCTAGGTTTTTGGCTTTAGCCACGCCACCGGGCGTATCATTTCCAGGGAGCGGATTTTCGCCGAAAATGGCTGCGGTAAGCGGCTGGTTCTTCACGATCGGAACTTCTGTCTGGGACGAGCGGAAATTGAAATCGACCATGGGATCGGTGGGGTAAAAGCTTTTCAACACGGCGTAAAGCGGCCCTCCTCCCCAGGTCTCGGCGTCGCCATGCCCCCACATGAACTTGGTATCGGGTGAGATGTAATAGAAATGCTCCAGCGTGCACTGCGAGAGGTTCGTGGTGACAGCTAGGTTTTCGCCTCGGCGAGAGAGGGCGTAAGCAGCGAGCGAACCGGTACCCATTCCCAGGCTAAAGTAACCGGGTCCTTCGCGGTTAAATCCCTCGCGATTCGCGCCCCATTTCGTGATGAAGATCTTGAGAGCCTCTTCATTGTAGGCGGTAGTCGCGGGATCGTAGCCGGGCTCGCCCTCTAACGCGGTTTGTAGCAGGATGGCGTAATCGTGAGCATCGCGCCAATTCGTCGAAATATCCGCATCAATCCCATCTGAGAACGGCGTCTTGCGACCCTTTGACTCGTACGCCAGCAGATCTCGCGTGGTGGCGCGCTCGTCCTCCGTCATCCAGTTATAGGACAGGTCGTAGCAGAGGGCCAGATCCACAAAGACATCGTGGTGCAAGCCGTCGTGCGGAACTTTAGCCGCCGTGTGACAACGGGCAAACGTGGCCACGACCTTGGCAACTTCACGACACGTCGCGGGATCTGGCTCCAGCCACGTGAGGTAACACTTGGCTGCCATGATCGAATAGAAATCCTTTAACCCACCACTCACCTGACCATCCGCTTTCCCGGTCGGACAGACCGCCCAGAAATCGAGCGACGTGTCTCCCCGTTTCATTTGCGCATAAACCCTGCCGAACACCGATTTTGGGTTATCCAGGCTTTGGGCAATATTCTGCTTCATCTGCTGAATTGCTGCCATAACCAGGGGATCTGTTTTCGCTTTTTTCAGAAGATCAGGCCGATCTTCATCCGTGAAGAAGATTCGCGGATGCACAAAGGGGGGAGGCGTTTGGGAAAAGACTCGGACGTAGTCAGGCGATTTCAAGTAGCGGCTCACCTCCGGGCCCACCGCTTTTACCCAGACATCTGAGGTGGTCGAGAGCTGGCCGTCACTGACCGTGACACGCACCTGGTAAACGCCAGGAGCCGGAACCGTGATCGTAGTGGAGGCTGCACTCACGGAATCGAATGTGATTTTCGGTTGGCCAGCGACATCCGAAACCTGGGTCCACGCGTAACTCAGCGCACCTGGCGAGACAGGCAAGTGGTCATCGGAGGCCTTACATTCCAGGACAAACGAGTTCGCGCCTGTTGCGGAATAATCGATGATGGGTCGTTTACAAAATGCAAATGCGGTGGGCGGCAAATTCGCCACCACAGAGGCTGTTACTGTGGTGCTGGCGGACAATGCGCCATCGTTCGCGGTGAGCTTAAACACGAAATCGCCCGGAGCGGATTGAGGCAGGGTGACGGTCGTCCGGACATCATCGGGATGGGCGATTACCGCGGCTCCGGGGCCACTCACTTGTTCCCAGTGAAACGTCACGTGGCCCGGTACCTCTGGCAGTCCGTCGTCCAGAGCGCCGCCGACCAGCTCAACCTGCGCGGGCAAAATGGAAACTGCTTTTGGATAAACGGACGCCATCGGGACAGGGGGCTGATTTTCTACCACCTCAACGGGAAGGTCCCGAGCGATGGAATCGGTCCCGCTGTTCACCGTGAACCGAAGCAGGTACTTGCCGGGTTTCGTGAACGTGGCTATGCCCGTGAGGCTGGTAGGATTGCTGAGGGCGACGGGCGCTGGCCCGGAAACTGCCGACCACGTTCCTGTGATCTGCTGCGTGGGATTGACGGACATCACCGCAGCCAGCAGTTGCACGTGGGAATCGGGTAGCGCCAAGCGATTTTTATCGGTTCGGGCAATAACCACCGGCGCGTAGTTCGTCACCGTGCCCGACTGGAAAAGCGTTGCAACCTCCGCAGCACTAAGCGCTTTGTGATAGGCGGCGACCTGAGCGATTTTAAAATGGCAGCCACCATTGTTTGGCCCTCGCGCACCGATATTAAAGTCACCGGGAATGAAGGACTGATCCACCTTCCGGCTCATGACAAGGTTCGGTTTTCCGTCCAAGTAGACTGCGATGTTTCGATCGTCAGTAGTGAAGTCGATTGAGATCGTGAGGAAGTGCCAGTCGCCATCCACCATTTGCTTTGGCGTATCTAAATAGATCGGGACCGTCTTCGCTGGATCTCCAATTGGGAAGCTGAACCCTCCGCTATCGTTGGTCTGCGCATCCACCAAGGTGGTGAACCGATGGAACCGACTGGCGGGCTTGCCAGCCACCCAGGCCGTGAAGGAAAATCCGGTGGAATGGGCCACATCACCGAGGAGCTTTGTGGAGGGAGACGCCTTGACGACAATGCACGCATCCGTTGCGCTGAAGTCCCATGCCTTGCCGAGAAGCTTCGGACCCTCCACGATTGTCGGCCTCGGAGCGCCCACGAGGTAGGCCTTCACGCGGTTCGCTCCCTCGATAAGCGGCTGCTTGTCATCCGTGGGCAAGGGTTGGTTCAAATTGAGGACGAATGCGGCGGGATCGCCCGCGTCTGGGCGAACGACGACAACCGCTGGTGCTAACTTGAAGCGATTAACGCCGTCGCTTAACTCGACCTGAAAACGGCCCGTATCGGTCGTTGTCGCCGCCGGAATCGTCAGTGTTGCGCCGGTCGCGCCCTCCAGTGGTTGGCCATCTTTGTACCACTGATAGCTCTGCGCGCCTGTGGCCACCACCGATAACGTGATCGGTGTGCCCGCTTGAACAATTTGAGATTGCGGCCCTGCCGAAACGGAAACCGCCGCGTGGAGGCCAGACCCAAAGTTGCTAAGAACGACGAGGGCTGTGAATCGAAAAGCAAAGAGGCGAATGAGCATTTGTTTATAAACTTTTTAGAAAACAAAAAGTTGCAAAAAAAGTTGCCGACTTCATTTATGAGATTGGCAACGCCGAAAGACCTGGTCGGCCTGCTGTGGCTAAAGCCAAAAGACACAAGACACTCGCCAACAGCGGGAGCCTTGACCACAGGCTCGCTAAAACGCCACGAGAGCGTGTTTGTGCGGCGTTGGGGTGGGTGCGGCAGGTGCGGCGACGGTACTCGCATCTCCGGGGTATTGGGTCGGATTTTCAGGCACCGGTAGATTCGAGATCACAACTTGAACCACGCCCCAGAGCAGAATGTCGTGGCCATCCAGCACTTGGCCGCCTTTGAGAAGGTAGCAACCGTCCACAGGTTTTACGTCGCGTGTATCCGTGTTGTAGAGCGTGGCCGATTTCAGAGGCACCATCGATAGGGAGACGCGTCCGCTCTGCGACGCATAGTGCGCCGGATCGTCGACAATCACGGCAGTATCCCGGTAATCGACAAGCGTGATGGCGTGTCCAAGCCGGGGATCCATGCGAAATTGATTGCCCTGGTAGAGATAATCACCCCCCACCGTGAGGAGGATGTACCCGACATCCGCGCGAGCGTTTTGCTCGAGCAGTGATTGCGATAGCTCCAGCGGCATGTGAGTGAAGATGAGAGGAACCACGCGACATTGGTAGCCCTTGCTCTTCACGTAATCAGCAAGCTGTTTCGAAAAGGTCAGGGCGCTCGTCCCATTATCAAAATTCCCACCGGCCACTTGGAGCATGCAGCTCTTCAGAGCCTGTTGCCGCTCCGTGTCGTCGCCGTACGCGTCACTTGGCATGAGCGCCGGGAACCCATGTTTGGCAAACCAATAAATCAGATTTGTCGTGGAGGTCGGCATACAGGCGTTTGCGGATGCCATGAGATCCGGCATATCGGCCTTACTCACCTTAGAGGAAGCATCCATCTGGGCGCTGGCGGTGCGAAGGATCGCAACAAAACTCACCACACAGGCTAACCGGCGGAGGGACGGGCGCATCCCGATAGTGTGAGCGATTGAAGCGATGCTGGCGAATCAAAACGAGCTGACTCTGAGGACTCGCGGCCCGCATCCGCGCTTAGTGCACATTGTTCACTCTCAACATGTTTCCATGTCGACCTTGTGGAGACATCAGTAAGACCATTTACGATTGAGGTTCGGTACATTCGGACACCTGTGTTTGAACCAGTTCAATCTGCCGAATATTACCCGTAAATGGTCTAAGAATCAGAACGGGAGCACTACGGATTCCTCGACAAGCTCCCTATGAAAGCACCCTATGAACTGATTGAGGTCGATTCAATTGAGCGCCAAAGGCGCGATCCATAACAAAGCCTAGCATAAGGGCGGCTGATAAGCCGTCCGAAGTGCTAGGTACGTCACCCTCGGCGTCAGAGTTCCAACGGGAGGCAGTCATCCGACCGCAATTTACCTAACTACTTACAGGTTAACGCGTTATGGCCGATAAGTCCAGATCAAAAGTGTAGATTTGAGCGCATTTCGGCAACCGTCTGCTATGCGTCCCTGGAGGTCTGCTATGCAACCCGAAGCTCTGGTACTAGCTTATTGCAATTTAACTGTTCGTCACTTCGGGATTTGGCGAAGCTTCAGCTTCCTTCGTTGGGCAGTTGGCGCACAGTGAGCGAAGCTGCCTTGATCTCAAACCGTTCATAACCATTGGGAACTTTAGGATGCAGCTGCCGTTCGCCCGACAGGGTGGTCCGGGCGTCGACAATTCATGAAGACTAAACAATCAGGGAACAGAAAAGCGCCTTGATCTTGAAGCAAATTTGCATACATTCTTGCCTCAGGATCGCGATGCACTGTTGCAAGAGAACACTCAACGGGTTTAAGGGAGGATATGCTGAAAGAGGAAGATAAAACACCCGAAGTAGGGAGTGATGCGTCGGAGACAAGTCGGCTATATTATAGCCTCCGACCTTCATTAGAACACGAGGGCACCACCCCGATTGCTCGATGGGTGAATAAAAAGGAAACCACGGACAAGATTCCCATTATCGGTTCGGATTCATCAAAACCGTTTAATAATCTGCAATTTTCATCTGCCCCCAGATACTTTTTTGATCTGAAACCTCGTCGCCATCCCAAACGATTGAAAGACGCCTATCGAGCTGACGGACATACAACCTGGCTAATCTCCGAGCGCTTAAAAAACATCTTTGAACAGATAGATTCGGCCGGCTTTGTCTTCATGAAAGTGGAAGTGGATTACAGCAACTTCCCGGAGCCGGGTCAGGACTATTGGTTCATGTATATGATCAGAGAGTTGGACTGCGTGGATGAGGAACGTTCGGAGATCCTATATCAAAAAGGCATAGCGTGGAAAAACTACCTTGGGCTGCTGGATGTCAAAATGCGACCCGAGGCGGTTGGTAATGCTCATGCTTTCCGTTTAAAGTACGCCCGGATGGAGTTAATTGTAGATGACATCCTGGTCAACGCCATTCGCATGCCCAATATCATTGGGCTAGTTTTTGATCCTATTCAGATCGATTCTAAAGATCACTTGGCATTCAATGAACTGGCTTGGACCCGCGCCACCTGTGGACAACCTGAGTTGAGGGACGGGAAAAAGGCTGTAATGTACGCAACCAAAGCTTGTCAGGTCACAGAGTGGAAATATCTTAATTACTTCGATACCCTGGCGGCAGCTTACGCAGAATGCGGTGATTTTGACAATGCAGTGAAGTGGGTAATAAAGTCTCTCGATGATCTCGCACTGGCAGAAAAATACAGAGCTTTTTCAGAGCAAAGGTTGGCCCTTTACCGTGAACAAAAGCCATACCGTCAGTCACTACATTCCCCTTGGACAAAGCGCCCTTCTCCAGAGGAACTCGTACCTTTGAATAATATCCGATCCCCAAGAGCATAATCCTCGACTAGATCGGTAAAACTATCTCGACCAAGCCTGCCTTTTGCCCCGTTGAACCTTATTTTGAACGCTGGGCGACAGATGAGTCCAAGGAAGGAGGCGACGATTCGCAGACGTGTCACGACTTTCGCTTGAAGAAGAGTTTGATTTTGGCGCCGAGATTATGACGAGATGCGGCAGGAAATGTTTTCAGGTAATGCTCCAGTTTTTGACGAAATGATGCGGGTCATTGCAGAATTTGAGAAGAAATGGAATGGGCCTCGCCCTCACTGACATACAAGTTGTGCAACAAGACGGCAAGCCGGTTTGTTGTTTATGGGGCCTCCAAAATCCCCAGTAGATTGTAGGTAAAAGTATGTGGTTCTAAGTTTAAGTAGCAAGTTGAGCTTGATTCTCCTCTGAAAATCGATGTAAACTATCTTTAGGAAGGCCATCTTCCTTCTGCGGCTGAGGTTATCGATAAAATCGCTAAAGGAAAGTTATTTTAAAACGGTCGTGGTGCGAGATGATAGTCCCCGCCCAACCTAGAGAACATGCATTATAGTTTGATTTGGATTTGGCGGCCACGCCCACCTGGGAGACGTTCCAACTGTGGTCAGTGTGGTCAGCCGTCGCCGGTCGGCAGGTGAAGCTAAAATAATGA
>CAVURW010000246.1:0-6412 GCA_963743595.1 uncultured Verrucomicrobiae bacterium | reverse complement strand
ACCGCTGCCGGCAACGCCTTCAAAACCGATGCGCACGAAATCCTCCGCCGCTCAGTCGCCGCCAAAACCGCAGCGCAGCGCGCCGCCCGAGGCGAGGTCGGTTCCTTGAACATCGGTTTTCTGCCCTCGGGGTCTGGGCCGATTCTGCCCGGCTTGATCGAGGAATATCGGACCCATTTTCCCGACGTGACGATTCATCTGTACGAAATGACTCCAGTCCAGCAGATCAAGGCGTTCGACGAAAAAAAGATCGATATTGGCTTTTCGCGACCAATTCCGAAAGAACGGGCGGAGGAGTTCAGACAAGAACTGATTTACAACGACACCCTGAAACTCGCCCTGCCGCAGCAGCATCCGCTGGCGCGGAAGAAAATCGTCTCACTAAAAGACTTACGCGCAGAAAAATTCATCCAATTCCACCGACCTGGTTCGCCCGTTATGTTCGACGAGGCCGTTGCCATCTGCCGTCGAGCCGGGTTTTCACCGAACGTCATTCGCGAACCGGAACAAATGGGCACTGTGATGCTTTTTGTTGAGAGCGGCCTCGGTGTTTCACTCGTCCCCGGAAGCGTGCGGAATCTGAACCACCCGAAATCGGTCCTGCGCGCCACCAGCCCAAACTCTGCAAAAATGCCCCTGTGCGCTGCGTGGCCGGCTACGTTGAATTCGCCTGTGCTGGATTCATTTGTTGAAGTTCTGCTTAAATTAAAGCCGACAATCCGAAAGCAGATGGAATGACGAGGCCTTTGAAACGCTCGTCAAACGACTGCGCAAAATGACTGAACGGAAATACGTTGAACGTGAGAGCTCGCTTCGAGAGGCAGAACGACTTATTCCTCACCGGTTTGGGACTCTGATATCTCGGCGCTAGTCTACTTCCACGCTCGGATAAGGCTCGACATATGGTGCGCTTACCGTTTCCGTCAGTGCAGCGTTTTTCCTCTGGTCCAGCCTTGCAGAGGGAAACGTTCGCTTGTCGGAACAATTGCATTACGGCTATTCGGCCGACAACGTGCACGTGGGCTTCACGCTCTACAATCTCTTCCTGTTTCCGGATTTGCCTGGTGAGTTGGGTGAACCTCCGCCCCGCGATTTTGGCCAGCGCAATCGTTAGAAGTTAACAGCGCGCTTCGGAACGACGACGAGGTCATTCGGCTGCACGCGAGGGTCGTTCGCCGATTTGCCTTCATAAACGGATTTGACGTCGATGACTTCTCCGCCACCAGTATCGCTGGCGGGCGCACCATCGGCTCCTGCGCCGTGGTGAATCAACTTTACCTTACGTTGATCGGCAAAGTCACCAAACCCGCCTGAGCGGAGAACGACTTGGCTGACGGTGAGGGGAAGATCTGGAGTGATTTCGATAGCACCCACTTGGCGAACTTGGCCGACGATCCACACGTAGCGATGGACCTCTTTCTCCGGTGTAGGCGGGGGAGTGGGAGCTATCACATCCAAGCCCACGATGACTGTGGCGCGCTTGTAGTAATCGACTTCAAGTAATTTTTTCAACTGTTCAGCAACGTCTTTACAGGTTCGCCCAGCGACCTTGATTCGGCCAACATAGGGAAAATCGACTTCGCCATTGTCCGTGATGAGCCGGGGAACGGCGTCATCTTGGTCCTCAATGACTCGGAAGCTAATTCGGTCTCCATCGCGCAGGGCGACTTTGTCATCAAGCGCCTGCATCGAAGAGAGACCCGACGCTGTTACCGGCGTGGAATTGCTCGACTCCTTCGGTTGGGTGATAATATCGGGTGAGGAGGGGGCAGGGGCAGGTGGGGCCGTTATGGTTGTTGGCTGCAGAATGTTGGGCTGGGAGGAGGTACGATCACTCGGCGGCGCTAATTGCGGCGGAGGGTGATAGGGTTGGATTTGGGCGAACAACGATCCCTTCCCAATAAGCACAAACAGTGTGAAGGAGAACAGCAGAAGTCTCCTCACGCTCCGAACTGACTTAGAATTGGTAGTGTGCACTAACAGAAATGGAGTTTTGGTAATATCCCAAACTATTAACATTCGAGCTCTTGTCAATGTACTGGTAACCGACGGCAAGTGTCAAGTGCTCGGTGGCAACGTAAGAAGCGGTAATACCAGCGCCATAGCGGTTCGCGGTTTCGTGGAAACTCGCATTGGAATCGCTCAGGCGTTCGAAGAAGAGATTCGGGGCCAAACCGATATACTCTGTCGGCTTCCAGGAGGCATTGTATTGAACGTAAACGCGGTCCGTGTAGTTCGAGGTGATGCCGGGGATGAATTGGCGACCGGCGGTGAGTGATTCACTCAACGATTCGTTGAGACGGTGAGTGACTCCGAGATCGCCCGAGATGGAGTTTACATTGGAGGAATCGCCGTTTTTACCGCCCGTACTGTAATCTGCGATGTAATACCCGATTTGAGCATCAACCGCCAGATTTTCGCTGAGTTGGTCGCTCACAAATGGCCCAATCTCTCCGTAAATGTTGTTGTTCTGGAAGTTGTGATCGTAGCTTTGATAACCGGCGGTGCCTTGGATGCCCGCGTTCAGCGTGGGGCTGAGTTTGAACGACAACCGTGGGGAGATGCTGTCAACGGTCGAATCGAGGTAATTGAACTGGCTCTGAAACACCCAGTAATTGAGGTGATCGTAACCCAGTGAGGCGACCAAGTCACCGAGATCCCAATCGACGTTTATGCCACCATCGTTCTGCAGGCGGGAGAACTGCGTGACGTTACTCAGCTGCCCGACCTGAACGGGATCTTGTTGGTAGAGAAAATTGTCGTGAAAGTTGATCTTGAAGTCGTCGACGAAGAGATTGAAGTTTAGTGTGGAGTCTGGAGATACTACCAAGCCACTAGCTCCCGTGTTATTGATGTAATCTTGGTATCCAATCCCTAAATTGAGATTCAGCGCATTAAGATCGGTAACTTGCCACTTGGCGTTGAAGTCGACCAGGGGCTCGACGATGTAATCAGAGAGGCGGTTCGAGCTGGCCACGTTAATATTGTCGCAGTAGGTGCCGATGATGCTGGCCGCCGTCTGGACCTGAACAGGCCCGATGCTAATGTTATAGGGAGCATTAACATCGGAACCCTTTAAGGCCTCGGCTGCGGCCTCACCAGCCATCGATTCGCGTTCGATACCTTGAGCCTGCAAAGTTTCAGGTTGATTAACAACGAAAACCGCCACTGCAACGAAAGCCGCTGATGTGGAACGCCAAAAAGATGTGTAATGATGCTTCATATTCAGAGAGCTTTTAGATTTGCTCCTTTTACACTTGGCAGTGTCCCGCAAATTGTTAAGCTGTCAAACAAAATACGCAATAGCGATTTCGAAGTAAATACCTAGCATGTCAGGTCCATCCCAAGAGCAGTCGTCGTTTGAGTCTTTACCTCCCCCTACCAACTGGAAGAACCGGATCCGACGGATTCGGTTTCTCATCAATCGGTTTTGGTGGCTTTTGGTACTTTTCTCGCTGATCGGAGTGGGTATTCAAGTCGTGCGAATGTTTGCGCAGCCTTTAAGGTACCAATCCGTTGGTCAGATGATCTTGAACGGAAAAATCAATCTCCAGCAAGAGGCAGGTGTTTACAGCGAGGATGCAGCCTATCTTTTCTACGGCACGCAGGTCACGCTAATGAAATCGTTGGATACATATCATGCGGCTGTCGCCCGAGTGCAAAACCTGCACCCGGAGGTGGCGCCGGACGAGAATGCGACTCTAGACGCTTTTCAAGTCCCGAAGACATCGGTGTTTCAGCTGGTGGGCACATCGACCGATCCCGAGTATGCCAGACTTCTTGTCGATGCAGCCATGGAGACCTATCTCGCGAACAAGAGGCAGAGGAAACTACGGGTAACCGACACGGCTGTTGCGGCGATCAAAGAAGAGATCACTAAGCTCGATACAGAAATCAATGACGATGAGAAACAGCTCATTGATTTTCAAAAAGAGAACAATGTCATCTTCATCGAAGAGCAGAGCACGAACGAAGCGTCGAATTTAGTTAAACTCAATAACGAGTTGAATGCGCTCAAGCGAGAGCACGATTTATTGACCCTTCAAATACAGACGGGGGATCAGACGCCGATTTCATCTGATCCACAAATGGGATCTGCTCAACAGAGCGCCTCAGCAATTGCTGCGGAAAAACAGAATATTGATAAACTCACCATCTTAAGAGACCAGTACGGTGTATTCCTGAAAGATAAGCATCCAAAGATGATCGCTTTAGCGGATGCAATTGCCAAGGAACAGAAGTTCATGCAGATATTGATGAGCAATAGCTTAGAGGAGCGGCAAAATCATCTGAAAGATTTGCAATTGCAAATTGAAACGACTCAGCGACAATTGGATGATTCAAATAAGAAGTCTCTGGAGTTAAACCAGCGATTGGCTTTGTTTGAGCAATTAAAGGACAAGATCGCACGAGAGAAAAACGTTGAAAGTCAATTTGCGACAAGCATTCAGCATGTGAATTTGGATCAAACGATGGACCCAGACGATGTGATCACCATGACGAACGCCAATATGGCGACAGCGATTGATCCGAACTACCCATTGCAGGTTGCAATTGGGTTTGGAGGTGGATTGGCGGTCGGTTTAGCCTTCATTTATCTCATCAATTATCTGGATAATCGCATCAACTCACCGCTCGATCTCGAGGAGAGTTTTGATGTGCCTGTTTTGGGACAGATCCCGAGAAGTAAGTTAGACCGACTATCGAAACGGGTGCCGCTACTGACGGAAGATGATCCCCGACACATGCTAGGGGAATCCTACAGGAATGTTCGCTCATCTCTCATGTTTCGTTCCAATGAAGGTAAGGATCGGTGTAAATCGATTTTAATAACGAGTGCGATTCCGGGTGAGGGGAAGAGTACAGTAGCAGCGAATTTAGCGGCGACCTTTGCGATGTGTGGAGCGGGCACACTTCTTATCGACGCTGATTTACGTAGAGGTCTTCTCAAAAAGTCATTTGAAGTCGAGTTGGACACAGGCCTCTCTGAGGTGTTGCAAAGAGAAATGCACTGGAAAGACGCCCGGCAGCAAACCCGCCTGCCTTATCTTCACTTGCTTACGCGGGGCAAGATTCCAAAGAACGCAGGCGATCTTCTCTTAGGGCGAGAAATGAAGGTTTTGATAGCCGAGGCGTTGGCGGAATACGAGATGGTAGTGATCGATAGTGCTCCGATTCTGGCGACGGATGATGCGGCAGGAATTATGCCGGAGGTGGATGGTGTGGTGTTGGTAGTCCGTACGGGATATAGTACGGTGGACGGAGTTCAGCACGCGATCGATGAAATTAAAGAGCGACAGGGAAAGATCATAGGAGTTGTGGCAAACGCTGTTGTGCCGGTGCAACCTGGATATCGAAATAAGTATCGATACAGTGAGTACAATGTTACTGCTGATACTAAATGACGCTTGTCAAGGATCGCCTGGATTGGGTTCAATCGATCCGTCTGGGTTTTGCCGACTTAATAGCGCTAATACTATCTCTACTAAGTGCCGCTATCATACGTGGACTCGAGACATCATCGATTCTTTTTTCTCCCGTAACAATGGCTCTGGTCATCTTGATTTGTTGGTTCGGAATCTTAGTGATTGGAGGTTACGATTCTCGCCAAGACATGGTAAGCCTCCGTTATGCGAGCGAACATTTGTTGACGATGATCGCGGTGTCCGCCGCAGCATTTATCGTCACCTACACGGTAACAACGTTCGATGTCTCTTTAAAGCCAAGTCGCCTTGGATTGACGATGACTCTCGTGATTTTTGGCTTCGCCTCATTGTTATACAGACGGTTTTTTTCGTATCGCATTCATGAGCGGCAATCGACTCTTCCGATCTATGTGATTGGTTCGCATCCAACTGTTATTCAAATTAAAGAGTTAAATAACGAAAGGAGTCGATTTCCGATTGTTGGAATTCCTGTAGTTCAGACTAAGGAATTCTTGCAGGCGCTCCTTGAAGACCTTTCAGAAAACCCGACAGGCCAGCGAAAGTGTGAGGCCGTCGTTATCGATTTGCAAGCGGTCACCCTAGATAACAAGCTGGAGGAGCTGATTGTGGAATTGAACTTGAAAGCGGTTCCCGTCTATCCGGTGGAAACTTACATGGAGGTCTACTTTCAAAAGGTGGATTGTTCCCGGGTCTCGCTTCAGCATGCTTTGGACGGGACTTTTCGTCCGGATCATCACAGTCCTTATGGCAATCTGAAAAAGGGAATTGATGTTGTATTTGCGGCGTCGCTGATTCTGCTGTTTTCGCCGATTATGCTGGGTATCGCCGTGGCGATTAAGCTTCAAGACGGAGGACCGATTCTCTTTAAACAAGTGCGGGTGGGTCGCTTTGAAGTGCCATTTCTAATCTATAAATTTCGAACGATGACGACCGTGCATTCTGAGAAAGAGGATGTCTATACACAA